>NZ_JALCZB010000150.1:0-6954 GCF_022690745.1 Anaeromyxobacter sp. SG64
GAAGCGCGCGAGCGCGTCGCGGAGCGCGCCGTCGCCGCCGCGGGACGCGCGGAGGAGCGCCGCGAAGCGCGCGCCGAGCGAGCCGTGGCGCGCGCGCAGGTCGCCCACCGCCGCCGCGAGGGCGGCGAGGTCGGGCGGACGGTTGAACCGGTAGACCGCGCCCGCGAAGAAGGACGGGTCGGGCGACCGCGCGAACTCGCGGACGAACGCCGCCGGCGAGGGGCCCATCGCCGCGAGCACCCGCTCCACGACCGGCTTGAACACGTCGGCCCGGCCGTAGGCGAGGCTCGCCGCGAACAGCGCGGCGACCTCCGCGTCGGCGGGATCCGCGTAGCGCCTCGGCAGCTCCACCGGATCCGCGGCCAGCCGGGCCCGCCGGTCGAGCGCGGCGTCGAGGGCGTCGAGCAGGGGGCGGAGCGCCGCGGCGCGGGCGGGCGACAGGGTGCGTGGCCGTCGCGTCATCGGTAGCGGGACTTAGCGCGGCTCGGGCCCGCCCGCCCCCTGGCTGTCAGAGCCCCCTGCTATTCCGTTCAGGGTCGCAGGCCGAACGGAGGTGACGGGATGAATCAGCGGATGAGGACCTGGCTCGACGGGCGGGAGTGCGCGCGGAACCGACGCGTCGGCGAGCTGCGAATCGAGGTCCGGGTTGCACGGGATCGGACGCTCGAGCCCGGCGCGCGGCGGCGCGCCGAGCGGCGGGTCCAGCTCATGGCCGGGCTGCTGGACCGCGGGGGCGGGACGCTCGACGCGTGATGGCCATGGGCCGCTCGCCCCACGGCTCGAGCGCGGTGGGCGAGACTCGAGCGATCGGCTCCGAGGGGGCCCCTGAGGCGCTCGGGATGAGCCGCCCTTGGGGGGCTCGGCTCAAGCGGCGGACGAGGTGGGCGCGGGGAGCGCGGGTTCCATCGCGACCCGCAGCGCGGCGACGAGCTGGGCGACGCGGAAGGGCTTCGGGAGGAACGTGAGGGCCCCGGCGGCGAGGAGATCACGCTCGCTACCCGGACGCCCCGAGAGACCGATGACGGTCATGGCGCGGACTCGCGGATCCGGCGAGGCGTGCAGGCGGAGGATCAGCTCCGCACCGGTCATCTCGGGCATCCACTGATCCACGATCGCGACGGCGGGCTGCACGGCGAGCGCCAGCCGGAGCGCGGCGGGTCCCGAGTCGGCCTGGAGCGGCTCGAAGCCGAGCGCCCTCAACGTCTGGACGAGGATCTGCCGCACGGGCTCGGCGTCGTCGACCACCAGGATCCGCACCGGTGTCTGCATGCCCGCGATCTTAACAGCGGGTATGTGCATGTGCGAGAAATCGGCACACGAGCCGATATCGGCCCACCCCGAGACGCCTCCCCGGCAGACGCGACCGCGAGGCAGGGGCGCGAGGCTCCGGGCGCTACACGCGTCCCGCGTCCTTGCGGATCTCGCGCAGCACGTGGCCGATCTCGGGCCCGATGAGCTTCTCCCAGGCGAGGCGCACGGCCGCGAGAGAGCCGGGCACCGAGAACACGGCCCGCCCTCCCCACACGCCGGCCACGGCGCGGGAGAGCATCGCGGCCGAGCCGATCTCCGCGTACGAGAGCATCCGGAAGAGCTCGCCGAACCCGTCGAGGCGCTTCTCGAGCAGCCCCGCGACGGCCTCGTAGGTCCGGTCGCGCGCGGCGATGCCCGTCCCGCCGTTCACCACGACGGCGTCCGCCCCGGCGCGCACCGCCTCCTCCAGCGCGGCGCGGAGCTGCGCCGGCTCGTCCCGCACGATCCGGTAGCCCGCGAGGACGTGCCCGGCCTGGGCCACCGCCGCTTTGAGGAACGCGCCGCTCCCGTCCTCCGCCTCGCCGCGCGTGTCTGACGCGGTGACGACGAAGATCCGCAGCGTGCGGGGCGCCTCGTGCCTGTGCTCCTCGTGTCCCATGCTCCCTCCTCCGGATGGCCGCGGCAGCGCTCGCGCAGGCGCCGCTCCTTACGGAACGCGCACGTCCGCGCGGGCCGCCTCCATCCGTCGCTCGACCGCTGGCCCGTCCGGCGCGTCGGGCGCGCGGCGCAGGTACTCCGCCCAGGCCGCCACCGCCGCCGCTGCGTCCCCCGCCCGCGCGCGGGCGTCGCCGAGGGCGCGGTGCGCGACCGCGACCCCCGGGTCGACGGAGATGGCGCGCTCGGCGTACTCGGCGGCGTCCCGCGGGTCGCCCTCCTCCGCGAGCCAGGCGGCCGCCGCCGCCAGCGCCGGAGCGTCGTCGTAGTCCAGGGCGCGCACGGCGCCGAAGCCGCGCGGGCGGAGCGCGGCCGCGATGCGCGCGCCTTCGAGGCTGTCCGCCGCGAGCACCCGCTCCTCGGGCTCGTAGCCGTCGGCCTCGATCCGCAGCACGTGCGGCTCGGGCGCAGCGTCCGGGACCACCGCCCCGCCGCCCGGGCCGAGCGGCCGCCCATCCAGCTCCACCCGGGCGGAGCGCGGCAGGACCTCGACGAGCACCTCGGGCGGGCGCAGCGCGGCGCCCCGGCGGCGCGCGCCGCTGCAGCCACCGGACGTCACGGCTAGCGCGGCGAGGAGGACGGAGAGGACGCGGAGCGGCGGCATGGCGGGCCGGCTCCTATATAACGCGCCCCATGCTCGACAAGTTCGCCATCGCGCGGTCGCTGCGCGAGCTCGGGACGCTCCTCGAGCTGGAGGGTGAGAACCCGTTCAAGGTCCGCGCCTACGAGAACGGCGCGCGCGCCGTGGAGGCGCTCGAGGATCTCGGGGCGCGCGTCGAGGCGGGGCGCCTCACCGAGGTCCCCGGCATCGGGGAGGCGCTCGCGAAGAAGATCGCGGAGCTGCACCGCACCGGGCGGCTCGAGCTGCTCGAGCGGCTGCGGGCGAAGCACCCGCCCGGCATCCTCGAGCTCCTCCAGGTACCCGACCTGGGACCGAAGAAGATCGCCGCCCTGCACGCGGCCCTCGGGATCGGCACCGTCGCCGAGCTCGAGGCGGCCTGCCGCGACGGCCGGGTCCGGACGGTGAAGGGCTTCGGCGAGAAGACGGAGGACAGGATCCTCGAGGGGCTCGGGCGCATGCGAGCGCGCGCGGCCGAGCGGCAGGTCCTGCTCGTCGACGCGCTCGCCGCCGGGGCGGCGCTCCTCGCGCACCTGCGCGCCGACCCCGCCGCGGAGGAGGTCGCGCTCGCCGGCTCGACCCGGCGGGGCAAGGAGACCGTCGGAGATCTGGACGTGGTGGCCGCGTCGCGCGATGCCGCCGCGCTCGCCGCGCGCCTCGTCGCCTACCCCCTCGTCGCGCGGACGATCGCGCGCGGTGGCACCAAGACGAGCGTCGAGCTGGCGTCGGGGCTGCAGGTCGATCTCCGCGTCGTCCCCCCGGAGGACTTCGCCACCCTGCTGCACCACTTCACCGGCTCGAAGCCGCACCACGTGAAGCTGCGCGGCATCGCGCGCGAGCGCGGGTTCACGCTGAGCGAGTGGGGGCTCCACCGCCTCCCGCCGGGCGCGGCGAGCGCGGGGGCCGCGCAGGAGGGGCGGCCCGACCCGGCGGCGAAGGTGCCCATCGCGAGCGAGGCGGAGCTGTACGCGGCGCTCGGGCTGCAGCCCGTCCCGCCCGAGCTGCGGGAGGACACCGGCGAGATCGAGGCGGCGCGCGCAGGCGCGCTCCCGGTCGATCTCATCCGCCTCGAGGACGTGCGCGGCATGGTCCACTGCCACACCACCTGGTCGGACGGCCGCGCCTCGGTCGAGGAGATGGCGCGCGCCGCGGAGGCGCTCGGCATGGAGTACCTCACCATCACCGACCACTCGCCGACCGCCTCCTACGCGGGCGGGCTCGACCCGGACCGGCTGCGGCGCCAGTGGGACGAGATCGCGCGCGTGCAGGAGAAGGTGAAGGTGCGGCTCCTGCGGGGGACGGAGTCGGACATCCTGGAGGACGGCGCGCTCGACTTCCCGGATCGCATCCTCGAGCAGCTCGACGTCGTCGTGGCGAGCGTCCACTCGCGGATGAAGATGGACGAGGACGCCATGACGCGGCGGCTGGTGCGCTGCATGTCCCTCCCGGTGTTCAAGATCTGGGGCCACGCGCTCGGGCGGCTCCTCCTCGATCGGCCCTCGTTCGCCTGCCGCGTCGACGAGGTGCTCGACGCCCTCGCCGCCTCGCGCGGCGCCGTGGAGGTGAACGGCGATCCGCGCCGGCTCGAGCTCGAGCCGCGCTGGCTGCGGGCGGCCACCGCGCGCGGGATCCCGGTGGTCCTCTCGGTGGACGCGCACTCGGTCCAGAACCTCGGGTTCCTCGGGAACGCGGTGACCGTCGCGCGGCGCGGATGGGTCCGGCGTGGCCAGGTCCTCAACACGCGCCCGGTCGAGGAGTTCCGCCGCGCGGTGCGGCCGGTGTCGTGAGCGGCGCTCCCCGGTGCGGGGGCGCGGTCGAGCGCGGGCGGGATGGGCGTCGGCGCCACGCCCCGCTCCGCTGGCCGGCACGGGCCCGCTGGCGGCGTCGGGCCGGCTTGTGCCGGGGACGGCCCGCGTCTAGTCTCGTCCGGCCTTGGCCAACGTCCTCAAGTCGAAGCGCGTCCAGGTGCTCGGGGCGCTCATGCTCGCCTCGGGCATGCCGCTGGGGTTCGTCTTCAACACCTTCCAGATCTTCCTCCGGAGCGCCGGCGTCGATCTGAAGACGATCGGGATCCTCTCCGCGGTGTCGCTCCCGTGGAGCCTCAAGTTCCTGTGGGCGCCGCTCGTGGACCGCTACGCGCTGCCCCGCCCGGACCGGCGGCGGAGCTGGATCGTGCTGGCCCAGATCGCGCTCGCCCTCGGGCTCTTCGCGTTCGCGGCCTACGCGGGCTTCGCGCTGGAGCGCGATCCGGCCACCGGCCGCATCGCGATCGCGGCGAGCGCCGCGGCGGTGCTCGGCGCGATCGCGCTGTTCATCACCATCGCGTCCGCCACCCAGGACATCGCGCTCGACGCCTACTCGGTCGAGGTGCTCGAGCCGGACGAGCAGGGGCCCGCGAGCGGCCTGCGGGTCATGTGGTACCGGATCGGCATGCTCGTGGCGGGCGCGCTCGCGATCTTCTCGGCGCAGTGGCTCCCCTGGCCGGTGGTGTTCGCCCTGCTCGGCGGCCTGTTCCTCGCCTCCATCGCGCTGACGCTCTGGGCCGACCCCCCCGTGCGGCCGGCCGCCGCGCCGCGCTCGCTCAAGGCGGCGATCGTCGAGCCCTTCCGGACCTACTTCGGCCGCCCGCAGGCGCTCACCGTGGCCGCGTTCCTCGTGCTCTACAAGTTCGGCGACAACGCCGCCGGCACGATGGTGAACCCGTTCCTGAAGGACATGTGCTTCTCGAACGCCGAGATCGGCCTCGCCGTGAAGATCATCGGCACGGCCGCGACCATCGCGGGGACCGGCCTCGGCGCCGCGCTCATGTCGCGCCTCGGCCTGGGCCGGGCGCTGTGGGCGTTCGGCTTCGCCCAGGCGGGCGCGATCGGCTTCTACGCGCTCGCCGCCGCCGCCCGCGCCGCTCCCCTCGACGTGGCGCTCTGCGCCACCCTCGAGCCCATCTCGGCGGCGGCGCGCGGCTGGACCTACGTCGGGATCGCGGCGGAGTACGCCTCGCAGGGGATGGGCACGGCCGCCCTGCTCGCGCTCATCCTCCGCGTCTGCGACAAGCGCTACAGCGCCACGCAGTACGCGCTCCTCTCGAGCCTCTTCGGCTTCGGGCGGACGCTCTCCGGGATCCCGAGCGGCGTCCTCGCCGAGCGGCTCGGCTACCCCCTCTTCTTCGCCTCCTGCATGGCGCTCGCGATCCCCGGGCTCCTCGTGCTGCAGCGTCTCGCGCCCCTCCACCAGCGCGACGTGCTGTCCTCCGAGTCCGCGGGCGGCACGCCGGCCTGACCCGGAGGCGGCAGCGAGCGCGCCGCACACCGCCCCGCCTCCGCGCACACGCCCTGCCGCTCGCGCCCTTTCCGTGCGGCGGGACCGCCGCTAACATGCGCGCCCGCGCCGCTTTTGGCGCGCAGCTTCCTGGAGGAAGACTCATGAAGAACGTGATCCGCACCGCGGCCGCGCTGGCGCTGCTGCTCCTCGCCCCCGCCGCGCTCGCTCAGGGCCGCGGCGCCCGCAGCTCGAGCGGGCTCACCAACGCCAACGTCCTCCTCGGCTTCGAGGACGGCGACGGCAACACCGGCCTCGCGCTCCGCGGCGACCTGGAGATGCTGCCGACCCACCTCGGCCCGAACACGAACCTCTCGCTCGTGCTGTCGCTCGGGTACTCGCGCTTCTCCGACTCCTACTACGGGTGGGAGTGGGGCATGAACCTCTTCAAGCTCGTGCCCGCCGCGCGGTTCGGGTTCGACGTGGCGCCGCGCTTCGGCCTCTACGGCGACGCCGGCCTCGGCCTGTACTTCGCCAACATGTCCGTGAAGGAGCGCGACCCCTACTACGGGACGTGGACGAAGGCCTCCGACTCCACCGTCGGCCTCGTCATGCGGCTCGCCGCCGGCGCGAAGTTCGACGTGACGCCGACCTTCGGGCTCGGCGCCGAGATCGGCGTGAACCCGTACTTCGGCGGCGACTACGAGGACACGACGTTCACCGGGATGCTGCTGGCGTCGTTCCGGATGTAGCGCTCGCAGCGCCGACCGGGACGAGCACGTCCACGGTCCCCTGCCGTCCCACCCCCCGGACCGGCCAGAGGTGGAACGCGCGGAGCCATCGCTCCGCGTGCTCCTCCTCGCCGGCGGGGCGGCAGATGCGGAGCGACTCCGGGGGACGCCCCTTCCACAGCGGCGCGGTCGGGTTCGAGCGGTGCGTGAGGCCGTACACGCGCCGCGCGAGCCCGCGCTCGCGCGCGACGAGGGCGGCGTGCCACACCGTCGGCCACACCGACCAGTAGTCCCCCGCGACGAGCTCGCAGCCCGCCGCGAGCACGTCCTCCGTCCGCGCGCCCGCCGCCGCGTCGAGGTCCGCGCGCACGCGCGCGAGCGACG
>NZ_JALCZB010000151.1:0-6939 GCF_022690745.1 Anaeromyxobacter sp. SG64
TCGCGGGCACGACGGAGGGACCGGGCACGGCCTCCGCACCGCCGGCGGGCGCCTGCTCGCTCGGCGGCGTGGCCGAAGCCTGCTCCATCGCCGGGCCCACCTCCCCGCGGGTCGCCGGCGCGTCCACGCGCCCATCGTCGGGCGCGCCCGCGGCGGGGTCCGGCTGGGGTGCGGGCTCCTCCGCGGACGCGCCGCCGGGGAGCCCCAGGGTGGCCGCGAGGGCGAGCGCGACCGTGACGAGCGAGTGACGGAACGGTTTCACGGACCGCTCACGGTGCAACGGGGGTGCCCACCGCTCGACGCCCGGGCATGCGGCCGCGCGGTCCCAGGACGTTCCGCTGAGTGGAAACGCTTTTCCCATCGGCTGAACGCCATGGCCCTGTCTCGCGGGGTCGGGATGGATCGCGGTGCCCTCCCTGTTTCCCCAGGTCCTCCCACCCACTCGAACGTCGCGGCGCCGCAAAGGGGCCGACGAGGAGACCTGCTTGCGCCAGCTCGCCCGGCTGATCCTCTCCACCCTGCTCGTGCTGCCGGGCCTCGCGTCGGCCGCCGCGATCACGCGCGGTCCCTTCCTGCAGCAGACCTCGCCCCACGCCTCGCTCGTCGTGCTGAACACCGACGTGCCGGCGGCCGTGCGCGTGGTCGCGGAGCTCGGGGCCGGCGGGACGGTGGTGGGGGAGAGCGCCGGCACGGCGCACCACGTGGTCAGGCTCGAAGGCCTGCCCGCCGCGAGCGTCGTCTCCTACCGCGTCGAGCTCGAGGGAGCGGTTCGCGCCACGGGCACCCTCCGCACGCCCGGCGAGCCGGACACGGCCGAGGGCCAGCGGACGGTGCTCGGGGTCATCGGCGACTACGGCACCCAGGGCCCGATCCAGGCCGGAAACACGGCGGCGCTGCTCGCGCGCGGCGTGTCGGCGGTGCTCACCGTGGGCGACAACGCCTATCCCGACGGGAAGGCGGAGGACTGGGATCCGGCGGTGTTCCGCCCGATGGCGGCGCTCCTCGCCTCGACCACGTTCTGGCCGGTGCCGGGCGACCACGAGTACCGGCTGCCCTACGCCCAGCCTTACCTCGACGCGCTCGAGCTGCCGGAGGGGCCCGACGGCGAGCGCTATTACTCCTTCGACTGGGGCGACGTGCACGTCGTCGCGCTCGACTCGAACTGCCTCTCGCCGATGGACGCCGCGACCGCGGGCTGCACGCGGGACTCGATGGTCACCTGGCTGCGCGAAGACCTCGCGGCCACCCAGGCGCCGTGGAAGATCGCGCTGCTCCACCGCCCGGTGCTCGCCACCGGCAAGTACGGCTCCTTCCCGGAGGTGGCGAGCGCGCTCGAGCCGCTCTTCCAGGAGTACGGCGTGGACGTCGTCTTCCAGGGACACAACCACCTGTACGAGCGCACCTGGCCCTCGCGCGACGGCGCGCCGGTGAAGACCGGGGAGGGCGCGTACGATCGCCCCGGCGCGCCGGTGTACGTGACGACCGGCGGCGGGGGCGACTGGCTCTACGACTTCGAGAAGCCGGTGGCGCCGTTCACCGCGTACCGGGAGAAGGTCGGTCAGCACGTGGTGGTGACGGTCGACGGCGGCTCGATGCACGTGGAGTCCGTTCGCCACGACGGCGTCGTCCACGACGAGTTCACGATCGCGAAGGACGTCGCGCCGGCGCCCGCCGGAACCGGCGGGGGCGGAGGTGGCGGCTCGAGCTGGCAGTCCGGCGGGCCGGTCGTCCGCGGTGGTGGCTGCGCCAGCGCCGGCGGGGGCGCCGGGCTCGCCGCGTTCGCCGCCCTCGCCGTGAGCGAGACGCTCCGGCGTCTGCGCCGGCGCGCGCGCTGAGGCCTCTTCCGGTGGCGCTCGACGCGCGTCGCGCGAGGGGCGGGGCCGGCCCCGTTCGCGGCTGCGCCGGGCGACGCTCGAGCCCCGGTCGCGACTCGGGCCCGTGACGCCGGCGCTCGGGGCGCGCGCGTTGCAGCGCCCCTTGGGCATGAGCTCTCGCTTCGCCCTCGTGGCGTTCCTCGCCACGGTGCTCCTCGCCTGCAACGCCGACGCCCCGCCCCTCCCGAAGGTGGATCCCCCTCCTGGAGATCCGCCCCCGCCGACGTGCAACGACTGCGGCACGCCCGGCACCCCGACGGACCGCGTCCCCGAGGTGGTGAGCTGGCCGGACCTCCAGCAGAAGGTCGAGCCGCTCGCGATCACGTTCCCGCAATCGACGGCGGACATCGTCTACCAGCTGTGGAGCAAGGTGTACGCGCCGGGGCGGCTGTACCTCGGCGGCACCTGGTACGACGTCGAGCTGCGGCAGCGCGGAGACGGCGCGCGCGAGCACCCGAAGCACAGCTGGAAGACGCGCCACCCCACGAGCGGCGAGACCCACGACGGCGCGCCCGGGACGGGATCCTGGCCCACCCGGACGCGCAACTACCTCGCCGAGTACCTCGACGGCGGCTACCTCTCCGACCCGTTCTGCTACGGCCTCCTGCTGGGCGCCGGCGTCCGCTCGCCGCGGTGGCGCTTCATCACGCTCGACGTGAACGGGGAGCACCAGGGCGTCTACGTCGAGGTGCAGGAGGCGGACGACAAGCACTTCCTCCGCGATCACGGCTTCGACGCGGACTCCACGACCTACCGCTGCGGCCTCCGCGACTGCGAGATGAAGCTCTCGCCCCCCGCCTCGTACCAGGGCCCGTGGGAGAAGGAGACGAACGAGACGCAGCCGTGGGACGACCTCTGGACGTTCCTCCGCGAGCTCAACCGGACGCCGGAGCACGAGTTCCCCGCCTGGCTCGCGGGGCACTTCGACGTCGATCGCCTGGTCCGCATGTACGCGGTCGCGATCCTCGTCAGCTGGTCGGGGATCGACGACTCGGGCAGCTACCTCGTCCACGACGCCGTGACGGGCAAGTGGTCCTTCGTGCCGTGGGATCTCAACAACGCGCGGATCGTGTACTGGCGCGGGCTCACGCCCACGGCGACGCCGAACTGGCACGACGCGATCCCGACCTACACGCTCTACGATCCCGCCACCCTGGGGGTCGCGGCCGACAAGTCGCAGCGCTACGGCGTCAGCGCGCATCCGCCGTTCGTGGTGCTGTTCCAGCGCCTGTGGGACGCGCCCGCGCTCCGCAACCGGGTGCTCGACGAGGTCGAGAAGATGCTCGACGGCGTGTTCTCGGAGGCGCAGGCGTTCCCGCGCATCGAGGCGCTCCACGCCCTCATCGCCGGACCGCTGCAGCGGGATCCCTGGGTGGATCAGGAGCTCGCCGCCGCGTCGGTGCGGTTCCTCGAGGAGTACGTCACGCGCCGCACCGGGTTCCTCCGGGGCGAGATCCCCAGGGAGCGGCACCGTGGGGAGGGCGGGCTCGTCGTGAACGCGATCGGGCCGGGGTTCCTCGAGCTCTACAACCGCGAGGACGCGCCGCGCGATCTCGCGGGCCTCGCCCTCACCTCCGACCTCCGCGATCGGCTGCAGAGCGCGCTCCCCGCGGGCACGGTCGTGCCGGCGCACGGGAAGGTCACGCTCCCGTTCACGCCGGGCGCGGATGGGGGCGAGGTCGGCGTCTTCGACGCGACCACCCAGCTGCCGCTCGACGCGACGTTCTACGCACCGCTCGGGGGCAGGACGTACGCGAGGATCCCGGACGGCGCTGAGGCGTGGGGCTGGAGGTAGGCGCGCAAGGCGCAGGAGACCGGCGCCGAGGCCGCAGCGACGCGCGCGAGGCCCACGGCCAGGTCGCCGCAGTGCGCGGCTCGAAGCAGAGGAGCGCTGCGGGCGCGAGGAGCGAGGACGCCCGCCGCAGGCCCGGCATCACGCGCCGCGCAGCGCCTCGAGCTCCTGCCAGCGCGCGTAGAGCCGCTCGACCTCGACGCCTGCGGCGGCGAGCGCGTCGCGCATGCCGCCGACCGCGGCGCCGTCCTTCTGGTAGGTGGCGGGGTCCGAGAGCGCGGCCTCCAGCGCGGCCTTCCGCTCCTCGGCCGCGAGGATCGCGGCCTCCATGCCCTCGAGCTCCCGCTGCTCCTTGAACGAGAGCTTCCCCGGCCGGCGCGCGCGCTCCGCCGGCGCCGCCGTGCGGGCCTGCGGCCCCGCGGCGCGGACCTCTGGGCGGGCGGGTCCGGCCTCCGCGCGCGCGGCCGCCTCGGCCTGCCCCTTCAACGTGCGATAGGTCTCGTAGTTGCCCTCGTAGCGGACCGCCCTCCCCTCCCCCTCGAACGCCAGGATCGCGGTCGCGACCTTGTCGAGGAAGTAGCGATCGTGGGTGACGAGGAGGACGGCGCCGTCGAACGCGAGGAGGAGCCGCTCGAGCACGTTGAGCGTGACGAGGTCGAGGTCGTTCGTGGGCTCGTCCAGCACGAGGACGTTCGCGCCGGCGAGGAAGGCGCGCGCGAGGAGCAGCCGGTTCCGCTCGCCGCCCGAGAGCGCCTTCACCTGCATGCGCTGGACGGTGGGCGGGAAGAGGAGGTCGTCGAGGTAGTCGCGGAGGGCGACCCGCCGGCCCCCGAGCTCCACGAAGTCCTCGCCGCGCGTGCCGTCCCGGCTCCCGCCGGCGGCCTCGTAGACCGTCTGCTCCGGATCGAGGGCCTCGCGCCCCTGATCGTGGTACGCCACCCGCGTGCGCGCGCCGACCACCACGCGCCCGCCGTCGGCGGCCAGCTCGCCGAGCAGGACCCGCAGGAACGTCGTCTTGCCCGCGCCGTTCGGACCGACGATGCCGATCCGCTCGCCGCGCTGCACGGTGAGGCTCACGCCCGCGAGGACCTGCCGCTCGCCGAAGCGCTTCACGAGGTCGTGCCCCTCGAGGACCGTCTGCGACAGGCGCGGCGTCGCCGCGAGCTGCAGCTCCGGGACGCGCGGGCGCTCCGCCCCGCGCTCGGCCATGAGGCGCCGCGCCCGCTCGATGCGCGCCTTCGACTTCGTCCGCCGCGCCTCCACCCCGCGGCGGAGCCAGGCGACCTCCTGCGCGATCCAGCGCTCGCGCTTGTGCCCCGCGAGCGCCCCCTGCTCCTCGGCCACGAGCTTCTGCTCGAGGTAGGCCTCGTAGTTCCCCGGGTAGCTCGTGACGCCGGCGCCCGGCGCGATCTCGACGATGCGATCCACGAGGTCGTCGAGGAAGTAGCGATCGTGGGTGACAAGGAGGAGCGCGCCCTTCAGCCGGTCGAGCTCCTCCTCGAGCCAGTCGACGGTGTCGGCATCGAGGTGGTTCGTCGGCTCGTCCAGGAGGAGCAGATCGGGGTGCGTGAGCAGCGCCCGCGCGAGCGCGACGCGCTTGCGCGTGCCGCCCGAGAGCTCCGCCACGGGGCGGTCCCACTCCTTCACGCCGAGCCGGTCGAGCAGCCGCCGCGCCTCGTGCGCCGTGTCCCACCCGCCGAGCTGGTCGATGCGATCCGAGAGCTGCGCGAGCTCCACGAGGAGGCGATCGTGGGCGGCGACGTCGCGCTCGGCCGAGAGGCGCGCCGAGAGCGCCGCGTGCGCGTCGATCGCCGCGCGGAGCGGCGCGCGCGCGACCTCGAGCTCGGACGCGACGGTCGCCCCGGCGGGGAACGTGGGCTCCTGCGGCAGGTAGGTGACGAGCGCGCCGCGCCGGAGCTGCACCTCGCCGGCGTCCGGCTCCGCCGCGCGCGCGAGCATGCGCATGAGCGACGACTTCCCCGAGCCGTTCACGCCCACGAGCCCGACGCGCTCGCCCTCCTCGAGGGTGAGCGTGAGCCCGTCGAAGACGGTGCGGCTGCCGAAGGCGAGCCGGAGCGAGGCGGCGTGGAGGAGCGTCACCGCGACTTCATACCACCGGACCTGCGGGGTCGCCGGGCCGGGCCGTGGTTCGCGCCGCCCTCCTAGCCGAGGTACTTGCCGAGGAGCAGCCCGAGCTTCTGGCGGACCTCCGGGGAGAGCCGCGACCGGTCGGACCAGATCGCGAGCGCGAGCGCGGACTGACACGCGCACGGCTTCTCGATGGCGGCGACCTGCGGGATCGCGCGCCGGATGAGCTCGAGCGCGTTCTGCGTCGCGACCTTCACGTTCCCGAGGATCTCCTCGATGAGCTTCGCCTGGTCGAGGGTCGCCGGGTGCGGCTTCCAGCAGTCGTAGTCGGTGGGGAGGGCGACGGCCGCGTAGCAGAGCTCCGCCTCCCGGGCGAGCTTCGCCTCGGGCATCAGCGTCATCCCGATGAGCGAGGCGCCCCAGCTCCGGTGCAGCTCGCTCTCGGCCCGGGTCGAGAACTGCGGCCCCTCCATGCACACGTACGTGCCGCCCTGGTGGACGCGCGCCGGGAACCCGGTGCCCGCCTTCACGAGGACGTTGCGGAGCGTGTTGCAGAACGGCGCCGCGAGCTCCACGTGGACGGCCAGCTCGTCGAAGAACGTGCCCGCCCGCCGGAAGGTCCGGTCGATCACCTGGTCCGGGATGACGAGGTGCTTCGGCGCGACCTCCTCGCGGAGGCTCCCGCACGCGCCGCTCGCGAGCACGTGGGTCACGCCGAGCGACTTGAGCGCCCAGATGTTCGCGCGGTAGGGCACGGCCGACGGGTTCCGCATGTGCCCGTCGCCGTGGCGCGACAGGAGGGCCACCGGGACGCCGGCCACCTCCGTGAGCGTGATCGGTCCGGAGGGGCGCCCGAAGGGCGTGTCGATCTCACGCTGCTCGCCTGCCCCGAGCGCCCCGAGCGCCTCACCGAGCCCCGTCCCGCCGATGACTCCGACCACGACCCGACTCATCGCTGACCTCCAGAGAGGCGCCAGTGTACCGGAACGAGGCGCCCGGGTGCCGGCGCGAGCGCCTCGGCCGCGCGATCCGACGCCCGTGTCGGTGCGCAAGCGCGACAAAAGAAAAAAGCCCGCCGGCGCGAATTGCGCCAGCGGGCCAAGAAAAAAATGCGGCAGCGACCTACTCTCCCACACCGCTTCCGGTGCAGTACCATCGGCTCTGGTGGGCTTAACTACCGTGTTC
>NZ_JALCZB010000152.1:0-6921 GCF_022690745.1 Anaeromyxobacter sp. SG64
GCAGGCGGGCGTTCACGTTCGCCCCGCGCCCGCCGGCGCGCCCCCGCTGCACCTCGCGCGCGCGGGCGACCCGGGCGCGCGCCTCCGCGCTCGTCGGCCCGCTGGCCGCGGCCTCGCCGAGCAGCGGGGTGGCGAGGGCGGGCACGTCCACGTGCAGGTCGATCCGGTCGAGCAGCGGCCCCGAGATGCGCCGCCGGTAGCTGAGCAGCTCGTGCGGCGTGCAGTGGCAGCGCCTCCGCCGGTCGCCGTGGTAGCCGCACGGACAGGGGTTCATCGCGGCGACGAGCGTGAGCTCGGCGGGGTACGTGACGCTCCGGCCGGCCCGCGCGATCGTGACCTCGCCGTCCTCGAGCGGCTGCCGCAGCGCCTCGAGGACGTGGCGCCGGAACTCGGGGAGCTCGTCGAGGAACAGGACGCCCTGGTGCGCGAGCGAGACCTCGCCAGGCCGCGGGACGCTGCTGCCGCCCACGAGGCCGGCGTCGGAGATCGAGTGGTGCGGCGCGCGGAAGGGGCGATCGGCGAGGAGGCCGCGGTGGCGGGTGAGCCCCGCGACGCTGTGGACCACGGTCGCCTCGAGCGCCTCCTCGAACGCGAGGGGCGGGAGGAGCGTCGGCAGGCGGCGGGCGAGCATCGTCTTGCCGCTGCCCGGCGGCCCGAAGAAGAGCAGGTTGTGGCCCCCCGCGGCGGCGATCTCCAGCGCCCGCTTCGCGTTCTCCTGGCCCGTCACGTCGGCGAGGTCGACGGGGACGCCCGGGGGCGGCGCCGGCACCGCCCCCGGCGGCGGGAGGAGCTCCGCCGAACCGCGCGTCCAGGCGACCACGTCGCCGAGGTGACCCGCGGACAGGATCTTCACGCCCTCCACGATCGACGCCTCGAGCGCGTTCGCCTGCGGGACGACGATCGCGAGCGCGCCCGCGCGGCGCGCCTCGATGGCGAGCGGGAGGACGCCGCGGACGGACTTCACCTCGCCCGAGAGGGCGAGCTCGCCGACGAAGTGGACCCTCGCCAGCGCGTCCGCGGGGACCTCCTCCACCGCCGCGAGCACGCCCATCGCCATCGGCAGGTCGAAGCCGGTGCCGTCCTTGCGCAGGTCCCCCGGCGCGAGGTTCACGGTGATCCGCTTGTGCGGCAGCTTCACGCCGAGGTTTCGCACCGCCGCGGCGACCCGGACCTTCGCCTCCTGCACGGCGCCCGTGGCGAGCCCGACGAGGTGGAAGCCCGGCATCCCGAGCGTCGCCTCGACCTCCACGTCGACGGGGATCGCCTGCACGCCGAGCACGGCGCCGGAGCGGATGCGGACCAGCATGCACGGACGTTCAGCAGGGGCCGTGCCAGCGCCGGATCGCTGCTGGGCGCGCGCGAGAGGAGCTTCCCCGGCCCGCCGCGCGCTCGCGCCGGACGCGCCGCGGACGCTCGCGAGCGCGGAACGCCCGGGCCGGCGTCGGCGTCGGCGGGCGGCGGGCGGCGAGCCGCAGCGCTCGCGCGAGCGCCGCGTCGAGCATGCCGGCCGATCGGGGCGCGGCCCCGCGAAAGCACCGCGCCCGCGCCCTCCCATTCACGGGAGCGGCGCGGGCGCGGGGTGAGGCTCCGGGCGCCGCGGCGCGGCGCGCGGCTTCGCTACTTGGCCATCCGGCGCTTCGCGTCGTCGACCTGGCTCTTCGCGACCGTGTCGGTCACGCCCTTCATCGCGACGGCGGCGGCGTACGCCTCCTTCGCCTTCGCCTTCTGCTTCGCGTCCTCGAAGAGGCGCCCGGCGCGGTACAGCGCCCGGGCGGCGACGTTCGCGTCGGCGGACGCGCACTTCTCGTCCTTGCCGAAGACGACGTAGCGCTCGGCGGCCGGCGCCAGCTTCTTCGCCATGTCGAGCTCGGAGGCGACGTTCTGGAGCGCCACGCAGCGGTTCGGCGACTCGGGGTTCTTCTGCAGGAACTCCTCGTACATCTTCGCCGCGCCCGTGTGGTCGTTCTTCTTCGACTTGTAGACGGCGAGGAGGAGCATGTTGTTCGGCGCGACCCTCGAGTCGCCGTACTCCTTCAGGATCCGCTCGCGGACCTCCGCGGCGCGCTCCACCTTGCCCGCCTTGTCCCACGCGACGGCGGCGTTGTGCAGCGCGTTCGCGGCGTCGCCTCCCTTCGGATCGGACGCGAGCTTCTCGAACGCCTGGGCGGCGTCCGCGGGCTTGCCCTCGTCGAGGAGCTTCTGCGCGGCGGCGAACTGGGTGCCCGCCTCGGCCCGGGAGAGCGACTCGGTCACCTTGGCGAAGCTCTCCTTCTCCTTCGGGTCGGTCGCCTTCTGCACCTGCGCCTCGACCAGCTGGCGGACGCGCGCGACCTCGGCCTGGTAGCCCGCCTCGTCGTTCGCGTAGAGGAAGGTCTGGAGGTACAGCGGGACGGCGCTCTCCAGCACGTCGGCCTCGTTCGGCCAGCGCTTCAGGATCTCGTCGAAGCGGTGGCGCGCGTCCTCCATGTTGTCGAACGCGTACTCCACCTCGGCGCCGATGAGCGCGAGCTGGGCGGGCGGGAGACCGCCACGGCGCTCGGCGGCGGGCTTCTTCAGCTCGGGGTCGGCGTCGAGGTTCTGCAGGTACACGTCGGTGGCGTCGACGAAGCGCTTCCACTCGCCCGGCGGGACGCGGGGCTTGAGCGGCTCGCCGCGGCGCTGATCGGCGTTCGCGAGCTTGATCGGCTCGAGCTGGTTCGCCTTCACCTTCTGGTTGGCCGCGTTGAGCCAGGCGCCGGCCGCGAGCCGTCCGGCGACAGCCTTGGACGCCGCGTCCGCCTCGGGGTCGGACGCGACCTTCTGGGCCTGCTCGGCGGCGCGCTCGAACTGCATGCCCTGCATGAGGAGCTCGGCGGCGCGGTAGCGCACCGGCATCCGCCACTCGGAGGACTGGAACTGGTCGGCGAACTGCACGTAGTTCTCGGCGGCGGTGGTCCACTCCGCGCGCGCCTGGTCCACGTTGCCGGACTGCTGGGCGACGAGCCCCCGCTCGTAGTGCGTGCGCGCGTCGCGGATCTTCCCGCGCTCGGCATCGTCGAGCTGGCTCTCGGCGGGGAGCTTGTAGGTCGCCGGGTAGAACCGCGAGGCCCGGCCCTTGCCGCCGCCGCCGCCGCCCGTCGCGCAAGCCGTGGCGAGAGCGATGAGGACGATCGAGATCCGCATCTTGGAAGTCATGTCGTGCACCTCTCTGGCTACCGTTTTGATCCGTGCCGCCCCGGGCTCGCCCGTCGCACGGCGCCCCTCCGAGACCGGTGCCGCCTCGCGGCGGGCGCAAGGCCCGGCCGACCGACGACGCGCACCTGCCGAACGAAGGTGGCGTAACATACCGCGCTCGGCGCGCGGCGCCTCGTTCCGTTTATCGCGTTCCCGCTCCTGCGGCACGCGCGATCCTCGGAGGCCGGAGGAGGACCGCCCCGACCGGTACGCGGCGCGGCGTACCGTCGCCGGTGACCGGGGCACGCGTACACGACGGGTCACGGCCGGGCAGGGTCGCCTTCGGCGGGAGCGCCCTCGGCGGCCGCCTCGCCCTCGACCACGAGCTCGAACCGGACCGCGGCGCGCTCCTCCTCCGCCTCCGGACCGCCGCGGTCGTAGGTGACGAGCGTGACGCGTGTGACCATCCCCGGCCGGGCGTCGAAGGCGTAGGACGAGCGAACGTCGAGCCGCCGAGGCGTGCCGTCCGGGCTCGAGCGCACGCGGTACACGAGCTCCGCGGAGACCCGGTGCGCGCCCGCGGCCACCCGTCGATCGAGGATCTCCGCCGCCACCCCTCGGGCGGTGGCCGTCGGCGGCGGCGCGTCGGGCGCCGCGCCGTCGAGCGCGTACGAGGCCGACTCGAGCGCGTAGGCGGGACCGAGCTCGTCGCGGTGGAGGAGCACGGCGCGCGTCCCCGCGGCGAGCTCCGCCCCCACCCGCTCGTAGAGATCCCGCAGCCGCGCGTTCGCCGGCGCGAGCTTGCCGTGCAGGCCCGAGACCCGCTCCTCGAGCGTGCGCACCGGGGGCGGGGCGTCCTGCGCGGTCACGAGCGCCGGGAGCGCGACGGCACCGAGGGCGATGAGGCACCGGACTCGCACCGCGTCGCTCCCCTCCCCGAGCCGAGCGCGCTCCGTTTCCGGGTCGCGTTCGACTCTGGGTCGTTATAGCACGCGGAGACCGCCCGGCCTCGGCTCCGGCGGGTGGAACGAGGGGCTAAGCGCCCCGCTTCAGCTCGGTCAGGACGAGCTTCGCGACCGCCTTGAGGGTGTCGAAGACGCCCACGCCGGTCGGCGCGACCGCCTGGTACTCGGGGACGCCGCGCGGGTTGATGAGCCGGCGCAGCTCGTCGACCGTGGCGACGTTCGGGAGGTCGCGCTTGTTGTACTGGACGACGTACGGGATCTTGTCGAGATCGTAGCCCTGCTCGCCGAGGTTCACGCGCAGGTTCTCGACCGACTCGAGGTTCGCCTCCATGCGCTCGATCTGCGAGTCGGCGACGAACACCACCCCGTCGACGCCCTTCAGGATGAGCTTGCGGGAGGCGTCGTAGAACACCTGGCCCGGCACCGTGTAGAGGTGGAAGCGGGTCTTGAAGCCGCGGATCTCACCGAGCGACAGCGGCAGGAAGTCGAAGAAGAGCGTCCGCTCCGTCTCGGTCGCGAGGGAGATCATCTTGCCCTTCGCGTCGGGGTTGGTCTTCGCGTAGACGTACTGGAGGTTCGTCGTCTTCCCGCAGAGACCCGGGCCGTAATACACGATCTTGCAGTTGATCTCGCGCGAGCTGTAGTTGATGAAGCTCATGATCACTCGCTGAAGAGGTTGTCGATGTCGTCGTCGGTGATCTCGGCGAACGGGCTCGCCGCGCCAGGCGCCGTCTGTTTCTTCGCGAGCCCGTCGAAGACCTTCCCGAGCTCCTCGCCGGCCTTCTTCACCCGGAGGCGCACGAGCCCCAGGGAGCTCTTCGCGTCGAAGATGACGACGAGCACCACCCGGCCGCCCACGATGCTCATGTGGAGCGACTCGCGCTCCCCCTCGTGGAACTGGTTCGGGAACTCCTTCTCGCCGATGAGCTTCGCGAGGCCGCCCATGGCGGCGACGTTCCCCGCGGTGAGCGAGGCGAGCGAGGTCGTGTCGAGGTTCTGCGCCTGTCCGCTCGAGGAGATGAGCTGACCGTTCTTGTCGACGAGGAAGACGACCTTGGCGTTCGCGTCGCGGGTGAGCCGATCGCAGATCCCGGCGATGAGCCGGAACTCCTCCTCGTACATCACCAAGCCGGAATTCATGCGCGCTGGGCTCCGCGAAGGTCCGAGTCCATGGCGAAATACCAGGGAACCTCGCCCCTTTCAATCCGGCGGCCACGGCGCCGCGAGCGGTGTAGCCGGCTGTCGCATGGTTCGACGGGCTCACCATGAGCGTACGTCGACCGGGCCCCGCACGAACCGAGCGATGCGCTCAGAGCTCGCGGCGACCGGCGAGCGCGCGCGCCAGCGTCACCTGGTCAGCGTATTCGAGATCACCGCCCATGGGAATTCCTTGAGCGATGCGGGAGACCTTCACCCCGAGCGGCTTCAGGAGCTTCGAGAGGTACAGCGCGGTCGCCTCTCCCTCGACGTCGGGGTTCGTGGCGACGACGATCTCGTCGGCGGGCTCGCGCTCGAGCCGCACGAGGAGCTCGCGGATCTTGAGCTCCGAGGGGCCGATCCCGTCGAGCGGCGACAGGGCGCCGTGGAGCACGTGATATCGGCCGCGGAACTCGTGGGTGCGCTCGATGGCGAGGAGGTCGGGGACGCCCTCGACGACGCAGATGACCCTGGGATCGCGCCGCGGGTCGGCGCAGACGGCGCACGGGTCCTTGTCCGTGAGCGTCTGGCAGCCCGAGCAGAGCCGGACGTCGCGGACCACCCCCGCGATGGCGCCGGCGAGCTCGCCCGCGTAGGCCGGACCGGCCTTGAGGATGTGGAACGCGAGGCGCTGGGCGGTCTTCTCGCCGATGCCCGGCAGCCTCGCGAGCTCCTTCACGAGCCGTGCGATGGGATCCGCGACCGCCATGGCTACCCGACGACCCCGGGGATCTTGATGCCGCCGGTCGCCTTGGACAGGTGCTCGTCGGCCGCGGCGCGCGCCTTCTCGACGGCGGCGTTCACGGCGGCGGTCAGGAGGTCCTCGAGCATCCCCTTGTCGGCGGGATCGACGGCCTTCGGGTCGACGACGAGGCGGGTCACCTCGCACTTCCCGTTCATGGTGACCTTCACGAGCCCCCCGCCGCTCTCGGCCTCGACCGAGACCCCGGCGAGCTGCTCCTTCGCGTCGGCCATCGCCTTCTCGAGCTTCTTGGCCTGACGCATGAGGTACTGGATGTCCATTCGTCGCTCCTGGAGCCGCTAGAGCTCCTCGATCTTCTCGATGCCGCCCTCGAGGATGCGCGCGGCCTCGCGGATGTTGGGGTGGTTCCGGGCGGCTTCACGGACGCTCGCGCTGCGCGCCTGGCGCTCGGCGGCCTCCGCCGCGGCGATCGACGCGGGGGGCGGCGTCGGGGCGCGCGCGTCCGGCGCGGCCTGCGGCGCGTCGGCGGGCACCGCGCCGACCGAGATCGCGAGCCGCGCGGGGCCGCCGAGGAAGCGCGCCAGCACCTCCTCCACCTCGGCGCGGCGACGCTCGACGCTCTTCGCGAGGAAGTCCGTCGGCATGACGATGGCGACCTCGCCGTCGCGGATGCCGCGGAGCGCCGCCTGCTTCAGCATCGGCGCGGCGACCGGGCTCACCTTCTCCACCTCGTCCACCGCCGCGCGCCAGCGCTCCGCGTCGGAGCCGTAGGCGGCCGAGGCTGCGGCCGGGCTCGCGGGGGCGGTCGCCGCCGAGGTGGGGGCCTCGGCGGGCGCCGTGACCGGGCCCGGCAAGGGCCGCCAGGCGGCTGGCTCGGACCCGGCGGCGCAGCCCGGCGTGCCG
>NZ_JALCZB010000153.1:0-6826 GCF_022690745.1 Anaeromyxobacter sp. SG64
GGCTCGCTCGGGCTGGGCGGCGTCGAGCCACAGCGCGCCGAGCCGGGCCGAGAGCGCGCGCCGCTCGTCGCCCGCCGCCGCGTCGCGGCGCTGCTCGAGCTCGTGCGCGAGCTCCACCTGCTGGCCCGCGCGCGCCATGCAGGCCTCGAGCGCGGCGGTCGCCCCGCGGTCCTCGAGGTCGAGCTCCGAGAGCGCGCGCCAGGCCCCCACCGCCTCCTCGGGCTTGCCGAGGTCGCGATCGAGGATCTCCGCCACGCGGCGGAGCAGGGTCTTCCGCGCGCGGAGGTCGTCCTGCACCGCGCTGGCGGCGGCGCGGTAGGCGCGCACGAGGTCGAGGTAGGCGTCGGCGCGCGCGGCGGCGCCCTCCATCGCCTTGCGCGTCGCGGCCCGCGACGGGTCGAGCGCGAGCGCGCGCGAGAGCGTCCGGAGGGCGTCCTTCGGCCGGCCGAGCCGCTCCTGCTGGACCTCGGCGAGCCGCTCGAGCAGCCGGATCCGCTCGGCGCGATCGCGCTCCAGGCCCACCGAGGCCTCGAGCACCTGGGCGAGCGCGGTCCACTCGCCCGCGTCCGCGAGCAGCGGCGCGAGCGCCGCGGCGGCGGGCGCGTGGCCGGGATCGGCGCGGAGCGCCGCCTCGAGGTGGCGGCGGGCGCGGGCGGGATCCTCGAGCCGCTCGCGGGCGAGCTGCGCCGCGCGGACCCGCAGCGGCGCGTGCGCGGCCTTCGGCGGCGCAGCGGCGAGGTGCCGCTCGAGCGTCGCGAGCGCCTCCTCGAACCGGCCTGCGTCGGCGTGGTGCTCGAAGGCCTGGAGCGCGGCCGCCTCGCAGGCGGGATCGAGCGCGAGCGCCTTCCCGAGCGCGTCGAGCGCGCTCTCCGCGTCGGCGAAGCGGATCACGTCGACGCGCGCCATCTCCAGGTGTAGCGCCACCAGGGCGGCGCGGTCGCGGGTCTTGGTCGCGAGCCGCGCGAGGGCGTCGGCGTGCGCGCGGTGATCGCCCTTCTCGGCGTGCACGCGGGCGAGGAGGTCGAGGGCGGCGGGATCGCCGGGCAGGAGCGCCCAGGCGCGGTCGAGCCGCTCGAGCGCGCGCTTCACGCCCTCGGGATCGTAGGCGAGGTGGAGCTGGGCCAGGCGGAGCTGGAGCGCGGCCGCCTCGCGGCGATCGCGCGCCTTCGGGACGCGCGCCTCCAGCGTGCGCGCCTCGTCGCGCCACGCGCGCGGGAAGGCCCGCAGGCGCTCGCGGATCTCCGGCCCGCCGGGCGCGGCCCGGTCGAGCGCCATCGCCTCGATGACCGCGTCGGTGGCGAGGCCGTGCTCGAGGGGCTCGTCCACGAGCCGCGCGGCGAGGAGGGCGTACTCCGCGGCGAGCGTCGGCCCGTCCGCGCCCGCGTCCCGCGCCTCGTCGAGGAGCCGCTTCGCCTGCGCGAAGTGGCGGAGCGCCGCGAAGCCGGCGACGCCCCGGGCGCGCGCCTCGGCCAGCCGCGGGTCCTGGCGACAGGCGCGCGCGTACAGGAGCGCCGCGCGATCTCTCCGCCCGAGCCGCTCCTCGTGCAGCACGCCGAGCCGCAGGGTGAGCCGCGCCGCCTCGGCGGGCTCCGCCGCCCCGGCGGCGCGCTCGAGGACCGCGGCGAGGGCCGGCCAGTCCTGGCGATCCTCGAGGAGCTGGGTGAGCGCGGCGAGCGCCCCCGGCTCGGCCGGATCGGCCCGGAGGAGCTGCTGGTAGAGCTCCTCCGCCCGGGCCACGTTCCGGAGCTTCGTCGTCGCGAGCGCCGCCGCCTTGGCGAGGAGCGGCGCGCCGGGCTCGGGGACGAGGCGCGCTCGCCCCTCGTACAGCGAGACGAGGTCCTCCCAGCGGGCGTCCTGCTCGTAGAGCGCCTCGAGCGCCTCGAACGCGGCGGGATCGCCGGGCGCGGCCTCCAGCGTCTCGAGGTGCGACCGGATCTGCTCGTCCAGGGAGGATGCGCTCAAGGTGGGTACGCTCGGCGAGAGGAGGGCCCGGGAAAGCGCCGACGGCCCGGAAGTATAGGGCTCGCCTCGCGAGGGGGTCAACGTTACTACCGCCAGAATTCCCAGCCCTTACGGGCGGTTGCCTACATCGGCGCCGCGATATCGGCGCGTATCGCCGCCGCGACGCGGCGCTCGGCGTCCCGTGCCCTCGACTCGAGCTCCCCTGGACGACGGCCGCTCGAGCGAGGTCTTTCGTCCTTGCGGCGCCGTCGCGGAGTGAGGATTCGCGAGGCGTGCACGCCCTCACGGCGCGGGCGTGTAGGCGACGAGCTCCTCGGTGCGCTCGCCCTCCTCGCGGACCTTCCCGACGTCGGGTGCGAGCCAGTAGGTGCGGTCGCTGCCGATCTTGTCCAGGCGGACGCGCGCGACCTGCAGGCAGGTGAAGGTGCCCGCAGGCACGGTCACCTGCACGTCCTTCGCGATCACCGTGAACCGGTAGGTCTGGTTCTTCTCCGTGAAGGTCCCGTCCGCGTGCTCCTCGTGCTCGAGCACGGTCGCCTCGTACACCGAGCCGACCGGCGCCGACGCGGAGAGGGTCTTCGGCGCGGCGGGGGACCAGGTGGTGGTGCGCACGAGCAGGCCGGCCTTCCGGTCCTCCTCGCGGGCGCGCAGGACGAAGCCGTCCTTCTCGACGAGCCAGCCGCGCTCCTCCTGCGTGGGCTCGGTGTCGACCACCAGGATCGCCGACGCGGTGGACCCGGGCACCTGCTGCGGGCCGACGACCTGGACCGTCTTCTCGAACGGCGCGTCGCGGAGCGGATCGGTGACGCGGTACCGCCAGCTCGCTCCGGTGGCGAGCGGCGCGAGGTTCTTCTGTCCGGAGGGGGTCGGCGTCGGGTCGTTCGTGATGGCGCCCCCGCCGCAGGCGGCGAGCGCGACGGCGGCGAGGGGGAGCAGTCGGCGAGGCATCAGGCGATCTCCTTGGAGGGTGCGGGCGCCGGGGCGGGCCGGATCTCGAGCGGCGCCTCGGATCGGCGCGCGTCGGCCTCGGGGGCCGCCGGCGCGTCGGGGACCTTGAACAGATCGAGCCCGGCGAGGAGCACGCAGGCGAACGCCGCGCCGGAGAAGGCGAGCGGGAGGCTGCCGTGACCGCACGCCATGCCGAGCCCGATGACGAGGAAGAGGACGGCGGCGTCGCGCGGGTCCTTGAGGCCGGAGCGGAACCGCACGAAGCTCCCGAGCCCGACGAGCCCGAACGCCTTCGCGAGGCTGTTGCCGATGACGATGGTGATGATCGTGGCGGCGACGCAGAGCAGGATCTGCGCCTGCGCCATCTCCGGGCGCGGCGGCCGCCGGCCCATGAGGTAACGCCACGGGCGCAGCGCGAGCACCGAGCCGATGAGGAGCGCGGCGGCGAACCGCGGCGCGAGCTCGCCCACCTGCAGCGCGGCGAGGTCCACCTCCGCGGACGCCGTGGTCAGATCGAACATGCCGCCTCCTCCTGCCCCACCGGTGCCGCCGCCGCGGCGGCGAGCGCCGCGCGGGAGAACGCCGCGTGCGCGTTGCGCAGCACCGGGAGGCTCGCGGGCGCCGCGCGGAGCGCCCGCGCCACGAGCGCGCGGCCTCGCTCGCGGAGCGCGAGCTCGCGCAGCGAGGACACCGCGGTCGTGGGCCACAGCTCCGCGCCGGCCTCCCGGAGCGCCCAGGCGCGCGGATGGTCCATGCCATCCACCGAGTCGAGCGCCTCCTTCGTCGCGGGCAGCGCCCGCTCGCGCAGCGCCCACGCGTACGGTGCGTCGATCCCGGTGAGCGAGCGCAGCACGCGCTTCGCGGCGTGCTCGAAGAGCCGCTCCCGCAGCTCGCGCGACACCGGGCCGTCCACCTCCGCCGTGGAGCGCAGCGCGGCCAGCCGATCGCGGTCGGCGAGCGCGACCCGGAGCGCGTCGGCGCGCGGGCCGGCGAGCCCGGCGAGGCTCCGCGCGACGGGGAGCACGAGCTCGCGGTGCAGCCCCTCCCCGCGGAGCGCCCAGGCGTCGGGATCGTCCACGGCGCCGAGCCCGTCGAGGACCGCGCCGATCGCGCCGCGCTCGAGCCCGCGCTCCCGCAGCTCCCAGGCGGCCGGCGTGCCGTTCCGGGCGAGCCCGGCCAGGGCCGCCTCGGGCGCGGCCTCGAACAGGAGCTCGCGGAGCGCCATCGCCTCCGGAGAAGGGTCGTCGCCGAGGCTCGCGAGGACGTCGCCGGGAGCCCCTCCGGCGAGCGCGCGCCGGAGCGCGAAGGCGCCGGGATCGGCGAGCCCCTGGAGGCTCCGCGCGACGAGGCGGGGCGCGCGCGCCGCGAGCGACACGCGCAGCGCGTGCTCCGCGGCGCCCGGGATGCCGGCGAGGAGGAACGCGGCGAGGTGCGGCTCCGGCCCGGCGAGCGCGGCGATCGCGGCGCGGAACCGCTCGCCGACGCGCTCCGGCGAGGCCTCCGCCTCGAGCGCGGCGGCACGGGCGCCGGCCGAGGCCCGGCGCGCCCGCGCGGCGTGCGTGGTCCTCGGCGCGAGGCGCGCGAGGATCGCGTCCGTCACCTCGTCGGCCAGCGCCGCGAGCGGCCGCCCCTCGTTGGACGCCACGATCCAGCGCGCCGGGTCGTGCTCGGCCTCCGCCCGGAGGTGCCGCCGGACGCGCACCTGCAGGCCAGCGCCGGCGAGACCCTTCCGCGACTCGGCGTCGCCGTCGCGGCCCTCGAGGATCTTGCCGATGCGCTTGCGGAGCCGCGCCAGGTCCGGATCGACGTCGACGAGCACGACGAGATCCGGCCACGTGCCGCCCGCGCCGACGCGCACCGCCGCCTCGACCTCGTCCCGCGGCAGCCCACGCCCCGCCGCGGAGAGCGCGACGAGCGAGTGGAGGCTGCGGTCGGCGACGACGAGCCGGCCGTCCGCGAGCGCGGGCCGCACGATCTCGTCGAGCTGCTGCGTCTCCCGCGCGAGGTTCAGGAAGAGCTCGGTCCGGGCCGACATCTCGAGCAGGCGCGCGTCCCGCGTCAGCTCGCGGACGCGCCGCGCCACGCCGGACGCGAGCACCCCCTTCTCGCGCGCGTGCAGGACCTCGTGACCGGCCGCCCGCAGCCGTTCGCAGACCAGGTTCGAGAGGGTGGTCTTGCCGCTGCCGTCGATGCCTTCGAAAGAGACGAACACCCGTCATGCCCCCGTGGAGCGGTCGTCGGCGCCGCGCCCGATCGCCGCCGCGAACTTCGAGTAGGTCGTGCCGCGCGCCCGGCCGAGGTGAGCGAGCCACCGCGGCAGCCCCTCCGGCCCGAACTTCAGCTCGACCACGACGCGCGGCTCGGCCCCGAACGCGGGTCCGAGGGTGCCGTGCCAGGGCGGGGCCTCCGCCGAGAAGAGCGACCAGCTCGCCGCGTGGAACGTGAGGGCGTCGTCGAGCGTCACCCGCCAGTGCGCGGTGGCCTGGTACACGCGGCGCCGGTACGACGTCGCGACCACGGGCGAGAGCGCCCCGAACGCGGAGGCGAGCGAGCGGGCGACCACCCTGCGCACCTCGCCGCGGGGGAGCCAGATCCGCTCCTTGCTCGTGATCCCGGCGCGCTCCCGCTTCACCTCGAGCACCACGCGCCCGGGGGCGTCGCTCCGATCGGGCGCGTACGCCTTGGCGCGGACCTTCACGCAGTCGTCCGGGGAGGCCGCGGCGCGCAGCGCGAGCGTCCCGCGCGGCGAGTCGAAGTAGACCGACACGACGCGGCTCTCCAGCGGGGCGACGTACCGCGCGAGCGCGCCGGCGACCGACTCGGCCTCGTCCGGGTCGAGCAGGAGCTTGACCTCCCTGCGAAGGTTCGTGATGCCGGTCTCGGCGAACGCCTGGTTGATCATCGGGTCCTCAGAACCTCGTGGCGATCTGCATCGCCAGCGCGTTCCCGGGCACCTCGTCGCCGGGACGGCGCGCGCGCTCTCCCTGAACCTTCACCTTGAGTCCCTCGGTCCACGCCAGCACCGCCCCTGCGATGGCGGAGTACCCGACCCCGCGGGTCGTCCCGCGCAGCTCGAGCACCTCCGCGCCCGCGACGGGGGTCACCCGCAGCCGCCTCGCCTCCCCGAGCTTGAAGGTCCAGCCGACGAGCGCGGTCCCCGCCGTGAAGGCGCCGGCGTCGAGCTTCCCGCCGAAGCCCTCGACGCTCGCGTCGAGCGGCCCGCCGGAGAGCTGCGCGTACGCGCTCGCGGCCTGGCGCACCGGCACGAGCGGATCGCTCGAGCCTGCGCGGTACGCGGTCACGCCCAGCTCGAGGGGCTTCCAGGGGCGCGCGGACGCGCGACCGGCGAGGTCCTGCGCGCGGTTCTCCCCGCCGAACGCGCTCCGCTCGCCGGCGAACACCCCGCCGGCGAGCTCGACCCGGCCGCGCCAGGGGCGGATCCCGGCGGTCGCGCCGAGCCGGCGACCTCCGAGCTCGTTGTCCTTCACGAGGTAGCCGTTCACGAGGCCGCGATCGACGAGCGGCAGCTTCCAGCTCGACTCGAGCTGCCTGGCCGAGAACGGCGCCTTGAAGCGCCCGGCCTGCAGGCGCGTCGAGAACGGTCCGTCGAGGCGCGCGTACGCGTCCTTGATGGGCGTCTTCGACGCGACGTCCGCCTCGAGCACCGTGAGCACGCCGGGCAGGCGCGCCTCGATGCCGATGCGGGCGGAGGACATGTCGAGCCGGCGCGTCCAGTCGTCGCGCTCGTCGGCCGCGACGCCCATGTAGAGCCGCCCGTGCACCTCGACGTCGAGCGGCACCGTGATGCGCGTCCCCCGCGCCGGCTCGGCGGGAGTCTGGGCGGGAGGCGGCGCGGCCGCGGGCGGCGTCGGCGGCGAGCGCGGCACGCTCGCGAGCGGCACCGGCCTCGCGCGCG
>NZ_JALCZB010000154.1:0-6346 GCF_022690745.1 Anaeromyxobacter sp. SG64
CGCGCGCGGCGCGGGCCGTCTCGGGCAGCTCCTCCGGCGCGGGCAGGCGCGCCCGGTCCCGCCGCACGAGCGCGACCGCCAGCTCGACGGCGGAGCGGGTCTCGACGAGCCGGCGCGCCGCGGCGAGGTCCTCCTCCGGCGCGTCGGCGGCGAGCGCGGCGACGTCCGCCCCGAGCCGCTCGGCGTCGCCCGCGCGGATCGCCTCCGCCGTCGGCACCGCCGTCCACTCGGCGGCCACCCCCGCCTCGCGCAGCATCCGCTCGAGCCGATACCGCTCCGGCGGCGCCGCGAGCAGCACGGCCACGCCCTTGCGCCCGGCGCGGCCGGTCCGCCCGCTGCGGTGCTGGAGCGCCTCCGCGTCGCGGGGCAGGTCCGCGTGCAGCACGAGGGCGATGCCCGGCAGGTCGAGGCCGCGGGCGGCGACGTCGGTCGCGACGAGGACGCGCGCGCGGCCGTCCCGGAGCGACTTCAGGGCGCGCGTGCGCTCCGCCTGGGTGAGCTCGCCCGAGATGGCCACCACCTCGAACCCCCGCTCGCCCAGGCCGGCCGCGGTGTGCTGGACGGCCTCGCGCGTCGCGCGGAAGACGAGCGCGCTCGGCGGGTCGGCCTCGCGCAGGACGTTCACGATCGCGTGCTCGCGCTCGCGCGCCGCGACGAGGTGCGCGCGGTAGGCGATGTCGGCGTGCGCCTCGCCCGCGGGCGTCGCGGCCACGCGCGCGGGCTCGCGCGTGTAGCGCTTCGCGAGCTCGACGATGGGGCGCGGCAGCGTGGCCGAGAAGAGCACGGTGCGCCGGTCGGGCGGCGCCGCCCCGAGCAGCTTCTCGAGCTCCTCGCGGAAGCCCATGTCGAGCATCTCGTCCGCCTCGTCGAGGACGAGGGCGCGCACGGCGGAGAGATCGAGCGCGCCGCGCTCGAGGTGGTCGACGAGCCGGCCGGGCGTCCCGACGACGACGTGCACCCCGTCGGCGAGCGCGCGCGCCTCGCGCCGCGGGTCCATGCCGCCGACGCACGACGCCACGCGCCCGCCCGCGTCCGCGAACAGCCAGGCGAGCTCGCGCTGCACCTGGATCGCGAGCTCGCGCGTCGGCGCGACGACCAGCGCGCCCGGCGCCCCCGCCTCGCCGAACGTCCCGGCGTCCTCGAGGAGCGTCTCTGCGAGGGCGAGGCCGAAGGCGATGGTCTTGCCCGAGCCGGTGCGCGACGAGACGAGCAGATCGCGGCCGCGGTGCGCGGCGTCGAGGACGGCGGCCTGGACCGGCGTCGGCTCGGCGTAGCCGCGGCGGTCGAGGGCGGGGAGGAGCGCGGGGTGGGCCCCGATGGAGCTGAAGGTGTTCACGGGCTACGTTCTAACCCCGACGCGCGGCCGTTAGGCATTTCTTAGGAAGCGCGGAGGGATCATTTAGGAAGCGGGCGCCCCTGCCCCCAGGCACATTGCGCACGCACGGCGCGGCGGGCCGCCGGAGCGGAGGCGCGATGCGGGGGACCGGACGGGCGAGGCTTCGCGGCGGCTCCCGGCGGCGCCTCACCGCGCTGGCGGCGGCCGCCGTCCTCGCCGGCGCCCTCCTCCTCCTCGGCGCCGCCGTGAGCGCCTCCGCCCCGGCGCTCGACCCGGCGGGGACGGAGGAGACCTCCGTCGCGAAGGCGCCCCCCCGGCTCGCCGACACCGGGCTCTACGCGGACGCCGCGACGCGCCGGATCGACCCCGCGGTGCTCCCCTATACGCCGCAGTATCCGCTGTGGTCGGACGGCGCGACGAAGCGGCGCTGGATCCGCCTGCCGCCCGGCTCCGCGATCGACGCCACCGATCCGGACGCGTGGGTCTTCCCGATCGGCACGCGGCTCTGGAAGGAGTTCAGCTTCGGCCGGCGGATCGAGACGCGCTACCTGGAGCGGGTGGCCGACGGCTCGTGGATCTTCGCGGCCTACGTCTGGACGGACGACGGCGCCGACGCGGTGCTCGCGCCCGAGCGCGGGATCCGCGGCGCGGCCGAGAGCCGCCCGGGGGTCCCTCACGACATCCCGTCCGTCTACGACTGCCGCGCCTGCCACGAGGGCGGCCCCACGCCGGTGCTCGGGTTCTCCGCGCTGCAGCTCTCTCCGGATCGCGACCCGCTCGCCGCGCACGCGGAGCGGCCCGGCGCGGGGGACGTGGACCTGCCCGCGCTCGTCGCGCGCGGGCTCCTCCGCGGGCTGCCCGAGGCGCTCCTCCGCCGGCCCCCGCGGATCGCGGCGCAGACGCCGGTCGCGCGCGCCGCTCTCGGCTACCTGCACGCGAACTGCGGCATCTGCCACGACGCCCGCGGGCCGCTCGCGACCCTGGGGCTCTCGCTCGCGCAGCGCGTCGGGCCAGGCGCTCGGCAGGACGCGGCCCTCGCGACCGCGGTCGGCGTGGCGAGCCGCTTCCGCCCGGCCGGCACCCCCGAGGGCGACGTCCCGTCGCGGATCCGCCCCGGCGATCCGGACCGGAGCGTCCTCCTCGCGCGCATGGCCTCGCGCGACCCGCTGCTCCAGATGCCGCCGCTCGGGACCCACGCCGTGGACGGCGCCGCCGTCGCGCTCGTCTCCAGGTTCATCCGCGAGCTCCGGCCCGGCCCCGCCGCCCTCTCTCGCAGCACCCCACGCCAGGAGGAAGCCCGATGAAGAAGCGCATCGTCCCCGTCGCCCTCGGCGGCGCCGCCCTGCTCGCCGCGCTCGCGCTCACCCGCGTGAGCGCGGACGCGGGGGGCGACGTGGCCCGCGGCAAGTACCTCGTCACCGCCAGCGGCTGCAACGACTGTCACACTCCGTGGAAGCCCGGGAAGAGCGGCGCCCCCGAGCCGGACATGACGCGGATGCTCTCGGGGCACCCCGAGCAGCTGACGATGCCCGCCGCCCCGGCGCTGCCGCAGGGGCCCTGGATGATCACCGGGGCCGGGTCCATGACGGCCTGGTCGGGCCCGTGGGGCGTGAGCTTCGCGGCGAACCTGACGCCGGACGCGGAGACCGGGCTCGGCAAGTGGACGGAGAAGGAGTTCGTCGACGCCATGCGCTCCGGCCGGCACATGGGCAGGGGGCGGCCGATCCTCCCGCCGATGCCCTGGCAGAACGCCGCCACCCTGACCGACGCCGACCTGCGCGCGATGTTCGCCTACCTGCGCTCCATCCCGGCCATCAAGAACCGGGTGCCGGAGCCGCGCCCGCCCGAGCTCGCCACCGCCAAGCCGGCGCGGTGACGCCCGATGCGCTCGGCCGCCTCGCGCGCGGGCACCTCACCCGCACTCCTTCTCGAGGAGCGAGACCGCGCAGTCGAGCTCGAGCGCGAACCGGCCGCGCCGCACCGGCACGAGCCGGACCTCCGGACACTTCTCCTGGAGACGCCGGCGCAGCAGGATGAGCCGGCTCTCCAGGTTGTCCTTCACGGCCGGCAGGCCGAGGGCGGGGTCGAGCCGGAGCTCGCGGTTCGTGAACTCGGTACGCCCCTCCCGCCGGTGCTGCCCGAGCAGCTTCCACAGGATCCGGCCGGGCACGTTGCGGATGAGGTACTCCCCGTCCACGAAGACGCAGTCGTCGTTGCGGTAGTAGCAGAACACGCGCCTGCGCTCGGGGGCCGGGGCGAGCCGGGGCGCGGGGAACGGCCCCGTCCCCTCTCCTGCCGGCCGCAGGCGATCCATCCCCATCGCGATCTGGTTCCCCACGATCCCGAGGAAGGCCTCGTCCCAGTCGTCGAAGCAGAGCGGATCGCGGCTCTCGAACGCGAGCACGCCGACGAGCCGGTCCCTCACGAGCAGCGGGAGCGCGAGCTGCGCCTGGGCGTCGGGGAGGCCGGGGAGCGGGACCTCCGGCGGGAGCGTTCCGCCCCCGGCCGCCTCGAGGCGCTCGCGCACCGCGCGCCCGTAGCGCAGCTCCGCCCCGACCCCCGCGACGCGGAGCATCCGCCGCCGCTGCGCCACGCAGCCGATGATCCCGGCCCCGATCCGGGCCCTCGCGCCGAGGGCCGCCTCGCCGTAGCCGTGGCTCGCGATCGCGACGAGCTCCGCCCCGCCCGCGGGGACGAGCACCATCGCGTGCGAGAACCCGAACAGCGCGTCGAGCGCCTCGAGCGCCCCCGCGAGCAGCGCCGGGAGGTCCGGGGCGCGCGCGATCCGGTCGGAGACGACCTGCAGCCCGCGTATCTCCGTGAGCGGCCCCGCCGGCAGCGGCGGCGCGGCCTCCTCGAGGGCGGGATCGGCCGGGAGGAGGAGCCCCTCCACCCGCTCCACCGAGAGCACCTCGTAGACGTCGGCGGAGCGCAGCGCGAAGACGCCGGTCATGCCGGTGTGCGAGGCGATCACCTGGATGCGCAGGGCCATCGTGTCGAACAGCGGCCCCTCGGTCTCCGCGTGCTCGAAGCGCAGGCGCAGCCGGTAGGCCTCGAAGGTGAGCGGGTGGTAGAGCAGCACGGAGGCGAGCGGGTTCTCCTCGACGTTGCGCCGCGTCTTGTTGAAGAACTGGCAGGAGAGCGCGACGCGCCGGGGGTCGACGTACTGGACCTGCGACAGGTACGTGACGTTCGGCTCGCCGTCGCGGCCGCAGGTCGCGATCTGGGCCGGCACGATGCCCGGGAAGCACGGGCCGAGCTCCTCGAGGCGGATCATGGCGCGCGCCCCGCGACGTCGACGAGCGGGGCGCCCGCGTCGGGCCCGGGCGTCTGCACGAACACGCCCTCCACGCGGACGCGCACCGCGTGGCACGGCCAGTGCGCGAGCCGGAGCGTGGCGCGCGCGGGGATCCCGATGACGCCCCACGCGTCGGCCAGCGCGTCGAGGTACCGCTCCACCCTCTCGCGCTCGTCCGCGCCCGCCTCGCCGACCTCGACGGCGCGGCCCTTCACCTGCACCGAGCGATGGTCCGCGGCGCGCGAGAAGCAGACCGCGATCCTGCCGTTGTCGCGGAGGTTCGCGAGCGCCTCCCTGGAGGTCGCCGCGGGCAGGAACACCGTGAGCTCGGCGCCGCCGCGCTCCACGCGCACGCCCATCGCGCGCAGGGCGTCCGGCGACAGCCGCGCGTCGCGCGTGGCGACGAGCACCGAGACCCCGGATTCGAGAAAGCCGGCGAGCTGCGCGGGGATCACCCAGACCTCCGACCTCGGATCCTAAAGGCCCACGTTCGCGCGCACCGCGCGCACCCGGCCCCGGAGACGGGTCCCGGGCGGGGTCCTGTGGCCCTTGCACTCCGAACGCGGGACGGGACGCGCCTCTCCGCGTCCCGTCTTCCTGCGGCTTCTCCCGGCCGAAGAGAGCCGCTACCGTGTCTCATCGCCCCGGTGCGACGACCGCCGGCGGAGGCGCGGGTGACCCCACAGGAAACGCTCGAGCTCGCCGCCAGGGCGCGCGCCCCGGCCCCTGCGCGTCCCGAAGGAACGCTGGAGGACGCGATCCGCCCGGGCCTGCTGCTCGACGGGCGCTACCTCCTGCAGACGCTGCTCGACGAGGGCGGGACCTCGAGCGTCTGGCGCGCGGAGAACGTCCGTATCGGGCGCGCCGTCGCGGTGAAGATCCTCCGGGCGGAGGTCGCGCACAGCCCGCGCGACGTCGAGCGCTTCCGGCGCGAGGCCCAGATCGCCGTGCGCCTGTCCTCGCCGCACGTCGTGGACGTGCTCGACTTCGGCGACGCGCCCGGCGGCGCGCTGTACCTCGTGATGGAGCTCCTCGCCGGCGCGTCGCTGCGTGAGCGGCTGCGCCGGGACGAGCGGCTGCCGCCCGCCCGCGTGACGGAGCTGCTCCGCCAGCTCCTCGCCGGCCTCGACGCGGCGCACCGCGCCGGCATCGTCCACCGCGACCTGAAGCCCGACAACCTGTGGCTCGTCCCGCTGCCGGACGGCGAGGAGCGGCTCAAGATCCTCGACTTCGGGATCGCCAAGCTCGCGGAGCCCTCCCCGCCCACCGAGCGCGACCAGGCGGGCTTCGTCGTCGGGACGCCGCAGTTCCTCTCGCCGGAGCAGGCGGTCGGCGCGGAGGTGGATCACCGCGCGGACCTCTACAGCGCCGGGATCATCGCCTGGCTGCTCGCGACGGGCCGTCACCCCTTCCCGACCCACGATCCGCTGACGCTCCTGCGCGCCCACGCCTACGAGCCGGTCCCCTCGCCCGCGGACGAGTGCCCGTCGCTGGCGGCGCACCCGGCGCTCCTGCGCTTCATCGCGCGCGCCACGGAGAAGGACCCCGACCGGCGCGCCCAGAGCGCCGCCGAGCTCCTCGAGATCCTCGAGGGCCGAGCCGTCTCCGCGACGCCGGTCCTCACGGCGACCGGACCCGCGCTGGCGCCCCCGCTCCGCGCCGCGCTCGCCGCGCCGGCGCGCAGCGGGCTCGTGCGGTCGGCGGCGGCGGTC
>NZ_JALCZB010000155.1:0-6194 GCF_022690745.1 Anaeromyxobacter sp. SG64
GGCGCCCGCGCGCACGAGCGCCCAGGCCGCCGCGCGCGCGGCCCCGCCCGCCCCGGCGAGGAGCGCGCGCGCGCCGGGCCGGAGGCCCTCCTCGCCGAGCAGCATGAGGCACGCCGCGGCGTCGGTGTTGAACCCCTCCCAGCCGCGCTCGGTGCGCCGGAGCGTGTTCACCGCCCCCACCTCGCGCGCGACCGGGTCCACCGCCTCGCAGAGCGCGGCCGCGGCCCGCTTGTGGGGGACCGTGACGTTGAGGCCCTGGAAGCCCAGCGCGTGCGCGCCGCGCAGCGCCTCCTCGAGCCGCTCGGGCGCCACCGGCAGCGCGACGTAGACGGCGTCGATGCCGAGGTGCTCGAAGGCCGCCGCCTGCAGCTCCGGCGAGCGGCTGTGGCGCACCGGCTGGCCGACGACGCCGTAGAGGGCGGTCCTCCCGCTGATCACGCGCCGCCCCCGGAGAGCCCGTCGAGGAGCGCGAAGAAGGAGGGGAAGCTCGTCGAGACGCAGGCGACGTCGTCGAGCACGACCTCCTCGCCCGAGAGGAGCTGCGCGATCGCCATCGACATGGCGATGCGGTGGTCGAGGCGCGTCTGCACGGTCACGCCGCGCAGCGGCGTCGGCCCCTCGATGGCGCAGCCGTCGTCGAAGAGCTCGATCCGCGCGCCCGCCCGGGCGAGCGTCTCTCCCATCGCGGCGAGCCGGTCGGACTCCTTCACGCGGAGCTCGCGGGCGTCGCGGATGACGGTCCGGCCGCGCGCCTGGGTCGCCATCACCATCACGACCGGCAGCTCGTCGATGAGCCGGGGGATGATGGCGCCGCGGATCTCCGTGGCCTGGAGCGCCGCCGCGCGCACGGTGACGTCGGCGCGCGGCTCGCCCGCGAGCTCGCGCTCGTTCGTCCGCACCACCTCGGCGCCCATCGCGGCGAGCACGTCGAGCAGGCCCGTGCGCGTCGGGTTCACCCCGAGGTTCCGCACCGTCACCTCGGAGCCGGGGAGCGCGGCCGCGCCGCAGAGGAAGAACGCCGCCGAGGAGATGTCGCCCGGGACGTCGACGCGGCCGCCGCGGGGCCGCGCCGGGGCGATCGTCACCTCGAGGCCGTCCACGCGGACCGGCACGCCCATCCCGGCGAGCATGCGCTCGGTGTGATCGCGCGAGCGCTCCGGCTCGGCGACCGAGGTCTCACCCTCCGCGAATAGCCCGGCGAGGAGGCACGCGCTCTTCACCTGCGCGCTCGCGACCTCCAGCGCGTGGCGCACGCCCCGGAGCGGCCGGCCGCGCACCACCACCGGCGGGAGCCGGTCGCCGTCGCGCGCGGAGAGATCCGCCCCCATGCGGCGGAGCGGATCGATGACGCGGCGGACGGGCCTGCGACGCAGCGAGGCGTCCCCGGTGAGGATCGAGAGGCCGGGCACGCCCGACAGGACGCCGGTGAGGAGCCGGAGGCTCGTGCCGGAGTTCCCGCAGTCCACCACGTCGCCTGGCTCGCGCAGCGCCGCGGGCGGGACGACCACGAGCTCGTCGCCCTCGGCGCGCACCGCCGCGCCGAGCGCCTCGACGGCGCGGCGGGTGGCGTGGACGTCCTCCGCGTCGAGGAGGCCGCGCACGCGGGTCTCGCCGGTCGAGAGGGCGCCGAAGAGCAGCGCGCGATGCGAGATGGACTTGTCGCCCGGGACCTCGATCGATCCGCGGAGCGGCCCCTCGCGACGGCAGGTGAGCGGTCCGGTTCCTGTGCTCAAAAGATCTCCTCCCGCGCCTTTCGCGCGGCCTCGAGCGCGTGGCGCGCCGCCTCGGGCGACTCGACGACGGCGGCGAGGAGCCGCGCGAGGTGGCGCTCGAGCCGCGCCGCCGCGTCCGGGAGCCCGGCGTTCCGCCGGGCGACCTCGCCCTGGATGTCGAAGGGGAACGCCGCGAGGCGCGTCATGTCCTTGAGGCCCGGGCCGGCGAGCTTCATGGCGAGCGGGCCGGCCTCGCGCGCGGCGACGGCGAGCGCGGAGGCGACGAGGTACGGCAGGTGCGAGACCATCGCCACCGCGCCGTCGTGCTCGGCGGCGGTGCAGCGCTCCACCTTGGCGCCGAGGGCGAGGTGCAGCGCGGCGACCCGCTCGACCGCCTCGGCGGGCGCGTCGGTGCAGACCGCCACCGTGCCGCCCTTCCACTTGTCGGCGCTCGCGCCGGCGTAGCCGCCGTGGCCGCCGAACATCGGGTGCGCGCCCACGAAGGCGACGCCCGGCCGGACCGCCGCCCGCGCCGCGGCGACGACGTGCGCCTTCGCGCCGCCGACGTCGGTGAGCACGGCGCCGTCGGGCAGGAGCCGCGAGACCGGCCCGAGGAGCGCCTCGATGGCGGCGACCGGCGTGCAGAGCACGGCGAGCTCGCACGCCGCGAGCGCGGCGTCCGGCGCCGCGCGGGCCTCGTCGGCGACGCCGTCGCCGAGCGCCTGGGCGCGGACGTCCTCCCGCGGCTCGACCGCGACGATGCGCACGGAAGGATCGACGGCGCGCACGGCGCGCGCGAGCGAGGCGCCCATGAGCCCCAGGCCGACGACGCCCATCGTGCGAGGGAGCGCGCTCGCGGCCACGGCTAGACCTCCCGCCCGACCGCGGCCGCCACGGCGGCCAGCCTGGGGAGGAGCGCCTCGAGCCCTGCGGGCGTGAGCGACTGCGGCCCGTCGGAGCGGGCGCGCGCGGGATCCGGGTGCACCTCGAGGAGCAGCCCGTCCGCCCCGGCGGCGACCGCCGCGAGCGCCATGGCCGGCACGAGGCTGCGCTTGCCGGTCCCGTGCGAGGGATCGACGACCACCGGCAGGTGCGTGAGCTCCTTCAGGACCGGCACCGCGGAGAGGTCGAGGGTGTTCCGCGTCGCGCGCTCGAACGTCCGGATACCGCGCTCGCAGAGGATGACGTCGGGGTTCCCGGCCGCGAGCACGTACTCCGCGGCCATGAGGAGCTCCTCGATCGTGCCGGACATCGCGCGCTTCAGGAGCACCGGCTTGCCGGCCGCGCCGACCGCGCGCAGGAGGTCGTAGTTCTGCATGTTGCGCGCGCCGATCTGGAGGCAGTCGGCGTACTCGGCGACGAGGCCGACCGCGTCCGGGCTCATCACCTCGGTCACCACCGGCAGGCCGGTGAGCTCGCGCGCGCGGGCGAGCAGCGCGAGGCCCTCCTCGCCGAGCCCCTGGAACGTGTACGGCGACGAGCGCGGCTTGAACGCGCCGCCGCGCAGGAGCCGGGCGCCCGCCGCCTTCGCCGCGCGGGCGACCGTCTCGAGCTGCTCCCAGCTCTCCACGGCGCACGGCCCCGCCACGACCGGCACGCGGCTCCCGCCGAACGCGACGGCGGCCGGGCCGCGCCCCACCGTCACGATCGTGCGGCCCGGGTGCAGCTCCAGCGAGGCGAGCTCGTACGGCTCCGAGACGCCCTCGATCTCCGCCTCGGAGGCGCTCTTCTTGATCGGCACCATCGTCCTCGAAGTCCTCTCTAGACGGGGGCTCTTCCCCCGCCCGACCGGGCGAGTCGCGCCGCGGCCGCCGGCCTCGCAGGCCGGGCGCGGCTCGAGGCGGCTCCGCGGCGCTCGCGGTGGCGCCCCGAAGGGCTCGCTCGGCTCGTTGACTGTTCACGGATCATGATCGGTGGTCCGCTCACGGCTCCCGGTGCAGATCCGGCCGCAGCGCCTGGGCGCCGCGAAGATACACGTGGCTGCGCGGCCCGGCGGAGTCGACGTGCAGGAGCACGCGCACCACCCGGGGCATCGAGCCCGGCACCGGGATCTCCTGGGAGCAGATCATGGGGACGCCCGTCCACCCGGCCACCCGCGCCGACCGGGCGGGGAAGTCCGCGTCGAGATCGTGGGTCACGGTGAAGATGGCCCAGACGATGTCGGCCGGGCCGATCTCGTTCCGCCGCTCGATCTCGCGGCACAGCTCGACGACGGCCTCTTCCATGGCCGGCACGCTGTTCGCCGCGACCTGCGTCGCCCCACGGATTCCGCGCATCGGGAGCGGAGGAGTCTACGGAATGGGCACACCCCTGTCCACCGCGCGGGGCGACCGGCGGCCCCGTGCGGCGCCGCACGGCGCGCGCGCGGAGCGGCGCGGGCCGGCGCCGCCGTGCTTCACCGCGAGTCCGCGCGCGACGAGGGGCCGAGCACGCGGAGGTCGCCCTGGACGGGCAGCCGCCAGACGCGCTTGCACCGGCGGCACTTGAGCTCGACCGCCCCCTCGACCACCCGGGCGAGCAGGCTGCCGCAGCCGCAGCGGACGTCGTCGCAGCCGTCTGAAGAGGCGGGCGGCGCCTCCTCCATGTTGCGAGTGATTCGCATTATCGACGGAGCGTAGTCGGCCGGGGACGCTCCTGTCAACCGGGCGGGTGCCCTCACTCAGCAGCCGGTCCCCGCGCGGCGATCGCCTCGGCGAGCGCCACGAGGCGGCGCGCTGCGGCGACGTGCAGCGCCTCGACGAGCCGCCCGTCCACCACCACGACGCCCTGCCCCGCCGCCTCCGCGGCGGCGTGCGCGGCGATCACCCGGCGCGCCTCCTCGAGCTCCGCGCCGCCCGGCGCGAACGCGCGGTTGGCGGCCGCGATCGTCTTCGGGTGGATGAGGGTCTTGCCGTCGAAGCCGAGGTCGCGCCCCTGCCGGCAGCTCGCCTCGAGCCCCGCGTCGTCCGCGAGGTCGAGGTGCACCCCGTCGAGCGCGGCGAGCCCGGCGGCGCGGGCGGCGAGCAGGAGGAGGCCGAGGCTCGTCAGCACCTCGAGCCGCCCCGGCGTGTGCCGTGCGCCGAGGTCCTTCACGAGGTCGCTCGTGCCCGCGACGAGGCAGGCGAGCCGCGGCGAGGCGCGGGCGACCTCGGCGGCGGCAAGGACGCCGCGCGGCGTCTCGATCATGCACCACACCGCGAGGCTCCCCGGGGCGCCGGCCGCCGCGAGCGCCGCCTCCGCCGCGTGCACCTCCGCGGCGGACTCGACCTTGGGCAGCACCACCGCATCCGCGCCGGCGCGCGCGAGGGCGGCGAGATCGTCCGCCCCCCACGGCGTGGCGAGGCCGTTCACCCGCACCGCGAGCTCGCGGTGACCGAAGCCGCCCGCCGCGAGCGCCTCCACCACGCGGGCGCGGGCCTCACGCTTCGCGGCCGGCGCGACGGCGTCCTCGAGGTCGAGGATGAGGGCGTCGGCGTCGAGCGTGCGCGCCTTCTCGATCGCGCGGGCGTTCGCGCCGGGGACGTAGAGGACGCTGCGGCGAGGGCGTACGGACACGGGGCCTCCTTCGGGTGCTCGGCCGAGCCTGCCAGAGCGCGGGGGCGACGCCCAGCCTGCCGTTCACCGAGCCGTTGCGGCGAGCCCGGGGGCGCCGAATGCTCCAGGTGCATGACGCTCGCCGCCGCCCTGATCGCGCTGCTCGCCGCGCAGGCGCCTCCCGCCGCGCCCGCCTCCGGGGCGGACCCCCGGGCGCTCGGCGCCGGGCGCCAGGAGGCTGCGGCCGCGAGCGCCCCGGCGGCGCAGGACGCGACCCGCGACGGCCGGAGCTCGGCGAGCGGGACCGACGCGGCGGCAGCCGCCACCGCTCCCGTGGGCTCACCCGGGCAGCCGGCCGCGGCTCCCGCGCGGAGCGGGGAGGCCGCCGCCGGGACCGCCTCCGGCGCGCCGGACGGCAACGCTGCCGCGGGCGTCGCGCGGCCGGTGGGACGCAGCGCGGACGACGCAGGCACCGCCGCGGAGCGGGAGGCGGCCCAGCGAGAGGAGCAGCTCCGCCTCGACGCGCAGGCGCTCGACGACGCGCAGCGCACCGCCGAGCTCGAGCAGCTCCGCAAGGAGGTCGAGGACCTGCGTGGCGCGGTGGACTCGCAGCGCGCGCGGGCCGACGCGCTCGAGGCGCGGCTCGCGGCGCGCGAGGAGGAGGAGGCGCGGCGCGAGACGGCCGCCGCGGAGGCGACGGCGGGACGCGCCGAGGCGACCGGCGCCACGCTCGGCGCGTTCGACGAGGCGCTGCGCTCGCTCTCGCAGGGCGACGCGTCGGGCGTCGACGCGGCGCTCGCGGCGCAGGCGGACACGCTCGAGCGCACGCGGCGGGACGCGCAGACGTACGGCGCCCGGGACGAGGCGATGGGGACCGGCGAGAGCGCCACCCACGTCGCCGAGGCGCGCGAGGCGCTCGCGCGCGGCGACCTCTACTCGGCGCGCCTCGCCTTGTGGCGCGCCGCCCTC
>NZ_JALCZB010000156.1:0-6008 GCF_022690745.1 Anaeromyxobacter sp. SG64
CGGCGCGGCGTCGTGAGGCACGGCGTCGTGAGGCACGGCCGCCGCGTCCGCGGGGGGCGCGATGTCCCGGCGCGGGGCGACGGCGATCACCGCGGCGGCCGCCGCCGCGACGACGAGCGCCGCCCCGGAGCCGAGGGCGATCCTCCTGAGGCGCCGCCGCCGCGAGAGTCGCGCGAGCTTGGCCGGGACGTCCGGGTTCTCGGGATCGATGGCGAGGACGCGCGAGTAGAACGAGAGAGCGCGCGCGGACGCGCCCTCGGCCAGGGCGGCGTCGCCGCGGGCGGAGAGCGCGACCACGGCCCGCGCCGGGAAGGCCGCCTTGAAGCCGGCCGGGTCCCGCAGGAACGCCACGAGCTCGTCCGGGGCGCGCTCGAGCCCGCTCTCGGCGAGGAGCCGATCGAGCACCTCGCGGACCTCGGCGGCGCTCGACGGCCGCCGCTCCGGGTCGAGGGAGAGGCAGCGGACGACGAGGTCGGCGAGGGCGTCCGGCACGCGCGCGTCCACCGCGCGCGGCTCCTCGAAGTCGGCCTCCAGGACGCGGCGGAGGATCGCGGTGGGGTTCGGCGCGGCGAACGGGAACTTCCCGGTCGCGAGCCAGTAGAGGATGGTTCCGATGGAGAAGAGATCGCTGCGCGCGTCCGCCTCGCGCCCCTCCACGATCTCGGGCGCCATGTGGTGCGGCGAGCCCACGAGCGCGCCCGTCATGGTCATCCGCTCGTCGGACGCGAGGATGCGCGCGATGCCGAAGTCGGCGAGCTTCACCGCCGGTCGCTCGCCCTCCTGCACGAGGACGTTCTCGGGCTTCAGGTCCCGGTGGATGACGCCGGCGGAGTGCGCGTGGACGAGCGCGTCCACGAGCGCGCGCCCGACGAGCGCGCCGATCTCGGGGAAGCCGAACCCGACCTCGTGCGCGAACGCGCGGAGGGTCCTGCCGCGGACGAACTCGGTCACGAGGTAGCTGTCGGCCGCCCCGTCGCCCGCGTAGTCGTAGATCTCGACGATGCCGGGGTGGGAGAGGCGCGCGACGGCGCGGGCCTCGCGGGAGAAGCGAGCGCGCGAGTCCGGCGCGGAGGCGAGGTGCGGGTGAAGGAGCTTCACCGCCACCTCGCGGTCGAGGGCGGTGTCGCGGCCGCGGTACACGACGGCCATGCCCCCGCTGCCGACCTGCTCGAGCAGCTCGTATCGTCCGAGCCTGCGGATCACCGCCCCCTCGCCCTCGAGCCTCGCGCTCGCGTGGGTATCCTCGTGCTGCACGACTCACCCGGCACCCGCGGCGCACCCCCGCCGCGGCTCGCTCCGGATCGCGACAGCGGTGACCGGATCGGACGCTGCACTATGACACGGCTGCCCCGACTCGGCCATCTTGCAGCGACGGGGACGGCGCACGCCTGCTCGCCGCAGCCGAGGCTACCCGGCGGGGAGGGCGCCCACGCTCGATCCCGGCAGGAATCGCCGCTCCGCGAGCGCCTGGATCGTCGCGGGGATCGCCTCCGTGGAGATGGGATGGAGCGGCCTGAAGCCGAGGGCCGCGAGGCGGGTCGTGTCGTAGTAGTGGTCCGCGGTCATCCAGTGGAGCGCCTCGCGCTCGACGCGCGGCGCGAGCGCGGCCGTCGCGCCGTTCCGGCCCGCGAGGAGCCGCCACGCGCGCTCGAGCCGGCGGTTCACCGGCCCGAGCAGGACCCGGTCCGGGACGTGTCGCACGAGCCAGAGCAGGGCCGCGGTGAGGCGTGGGAGCGCCGGGAGGAGGCGCCCCGGCTCGTAGCCGAGCGCGGCGAGGGCGGCGGAGAGGTGCTCCGCGAGCGGCAGCGGCGCCTCGTCCCCCACGTTGAACGCGCGCCCCACCACCTCCTCGTCGTGCGGGTGCTGCACCACGTGGACGACCGCGCGGGCGAGATCGTCCAGGTGGACGAGGTGCGCGACCGGGCCGCGGCGGATGATCGGGATCCGGCGGTTGCCCGGGTCGAGCAGGGCGAAGAACGTGAGCGCTCGAACCGGGCCGCCGGTCAGTGTGGGGCCATAGAGGATCGTGGGGCGCAGCACGGTGAGCGGGGCGCCGCGCCGGAACTCCGCCCAGCTCGCCTGCTCGGCGCGCCAGCGGATCCGCTCGAGCGCGGTCCGCGGCTCCTTCAGCTCGCCCTCGCGGCAGGGGAGGTTCCGTGGCCTTCCGTAGACCGCCGCGGTCGAGACGTGCACGAGCCGCCGCGCGCCGGCCTCGCGCGCGAGCGCTGCTGCGGCGGCGGCGGCGGCGGCCTCCGCCTCGGAGCGGGCCCGCTCGTCGAGCTCGCGCGGCGTACGGACGCCGAGGTGGACGACCGTGTCCACCCCGCGCGCGTCCACCTCGAGCCGCGGGCGGCCGTCCGCGCCGATGGGCGCCTGACGGACCGAGAAGCCGGCGCGCCCGAGCGCCGCCGCGACGGCGTCCGGGATGGCGCCGGCCGAGCCGGTGAGGATCGCGAGCCGGTTCACTCCGCGAGTGTAGCAGCGGGACGGGCCACGGGCAGGCGGGCGGAGCGAGCCTGCCGGGGCGCACCGGCGCGCGAGGACGGCGATACTGCGCGCAGAGGGAGGCGGCGGCCCCGTTGGAGCCGGCCGGGCCGACCGTGATCCGCGGGCCCAGGCGGCTCGCGGATCACGGTCCGAAGCTCAGGCCCGGACTTCCTCGGACTTCTTCGCGGCGGCGGCCTTCTTCTCAGCCTCCGCGTCCGGGGTCGGCGGCGCCTGCCGCCCGACCGGGTTCTCCTCGAGCGCCGCCTTCAGCACCTCGTCCATGTGCGCCGCGAAGACGAAGTCGAGCTCCTTGCGGGCCTGCTCCGGGACGTCCACCAGATCGCGCTCGTTGCGGGCGGGGATGATGATCCGCTTGATGCCCGCGCGGTGCGCGGCGAGGACCTTCTCCTTGATGCCCCCGACCGGCAGGACGAGGCCGCGGAGCGTCACCTCGCCGGTCATCGCGACGTCGGAGCGGACGCGGATCCCGGTGAGGAGCGAGACGAGCGCGGTGAGGATGGTGACGCCCGCGCTCGGGCCGTCCTTGGGGATCGAGCCCGCCGGGAAGTGGATGTGGATGTCCGTCCGCTCGAGGAAGTTCGCCGGGATGCCGAGCGAGTCGGACTTCGAGCGCAGGTACGAGAGCGCGGCCTGGGCGGACTCCTTCATGACGTCGCCGAGCTGGCCGGTGAGGGTGAGCGACCCCTTTCCGGTCATCTTCGTCGCCTCGATGAAGAGGATGTCGCCGCCCGCGGCCGTCCAGGCGAGGCCGGTCGCGACGCCCGCGATCTCCGTGCGCTCGGCGGTCTCGTTGTAGAACTTCTCGGGCCCCAGCATCGACTCGACGTCGGCCTCCTCGATGGAGCGCTTCGCGCCGGCCTGGAGCTTCCCGCTCGCGACCTCCACGGCGACCGCGCGGCACACGTCGGCGATGCGGCGCTCGAGGTTACGGACGCCCGCCTCCCGCGTGTACGCCATGATGATCTTGATGAGCGCCTTCTCGGTGATGTCGATCGCGTCGGCCGAGAGCCCGTGCTCCCTGAGCTGCTTCGGGATGAGGTGGTTCTGCGCGATGTGGACCTTCTCCTCGAACGTGTAGCCGGGCAGCTCGAGGATCTCCATGCGGTCCTTGAGCGGACCGGGGATCGGATCGAGCAGGTTCGCCGTCCCGATGAACATCACCTTCGAGAGGTCGTAGGCGAGGTCGAGGTAGTGGTCCGAGAACGCGTGGTTCTGCTCCGGATCGAGCACCTCGAGCAGCGCCGCCGACGGATCGCCGCGGAAGTCCGCGCCCAGCTTGTCGATCTCGTCGAGCATCATGACGGGGTTCACCGTCCCCGCCTTCTTCATCGACTGGATGATCCGGCCGGGGAGGGCGCCCACGTACGTGCGGCGGTGCCCGCGGATCTCCGCCTCGTCGCGCACGCCGCCCAGGGAGAGGCGCACGAACTTGCGGCCGATGCAGCGCGCGATGGACTGGCCGAGCGAGGTCTTGCCGACGCCGGGCGGCCCGACGAAGCACAGGATGGGCCCGCGCATGTCGTTCTTCAGCTTGCGGACCGCGAGGTACTCGAGGATGCGCTTCTTGATCTTGTCGAGGCCGTAGTGGTCGGCGTCGAGGATCTGACGCGCGTTCTCGATGTCCAGGTTGTCGTCGCTCTTCTTCGACCAGGGGAGGTCCGCGATCCAGTCGAGGTAGGTGCGCGCGACGGTGTACTCCGAGCTCGCCGTGGGGATCGACTTGAGCCGGTTGAGCTCCTTCTGCGCGACCTTCTCCACCTCGGGCGGCAGGCCCGCCTTCTTGAGCCGCTCCTGCAGCTCGTCGAGCTCCTCCTCCTCCTCGCCGAGCTCGCCGAGCTCCTCCTTGATCGCCTTGAGCTGCTGGCGCAGGTAGTACTCGCGCTGCGTCTTCGACATCTCGCCCTTCACGGCGGAGTCGATCTTGTTCGAGAGCTTGAGGATCTCGCGCTTCCGGTTGAGGAGCTCGAGGACGAGCTTCATCCGGGACTTGAGGTCGGTCGTCTCGAGGACCTGCTGCTTCTCCTCGATGGGGACGTCCACGTTCGCGGCGATGAGATCCGCGAGGTGGCCCGGGTGCGTGATCGACTCCACGAGCTCGGTCGCCGCCGCGGGGAGCTCGGGCATGAGCTCGATGACCTCGCGCGCCAGCTTCTTCAGGTTGATGGCGAGCGCCTCGACCTCGACGTCGTCGGTGACGGCCTTGTCCTCGACGGGATCGACCCGCGCCTTGAGGTACGGGCTCTCCTGGACGAGCTCGAGGACCTTGAAGCGCGCGAGCCCCTGCACGACGAGCGAGTAGTTGTCCTCGCCCATCTTGAGCAGCTTCACGACGCGTGCGACCGTCCCGACGGTGTACAGATCGGCCGCGCCTGGATCCTCCTCCTCGGCGCGCCGCTGCGTCACGACGCCGATCACCTGCTCGTCGCGGACCGCGTCCTTGATGAGGGCGATGGTCTTCTGCCGCCCCACCGCGAGCGGGAGCACGCCTCCGGGGAAGAACACCGAGTTCCGGAGTGGCAGGATGGGGAGGACCTGCGGGATGTCCTCCTTGGCGATGAGCCCGGGAGGCACCATCGCCGGAGCGACCTGCGCGCCGGCTGCGGCCTTCTTTTCCTTCTCAGACATCGCCGTCTCCTTGCCGAGCTTCGGGTGGGATGGGATACCCGCGCGAGCAGCGGATATCAATGAAAAGCGTTTGACCTGTCGGGCGTTACGGGTACGGCATGGCGGGCGAGAGCCCACCCTGCGGCCACCTCTCCCGAGGCGTCAGTCCTCGTTGAGGGCGGTGCGGCCGGGGCGCGGCACCGTGTGGCCGTCGGGTTCGCCACCGGCTCCTCCCGGGTCGGTACGGGTGGGACCGCTCGAAGGCGCCCACAGCCTGGACCCGGCGTTCCGGTCGTCGTCGCCGCTCCCGGAGACGTATCCCGCGCGGCGGGAGATCTGCTGGGGTGCGGCTCCGGGACCCTCCGCCGGGGACCATACGTGCTTGCGGATCATGCCCTCTGCATAAGGCCTGCTTCCGCGAGGGCAAGCGGGTGGACACCTTGGGCGCCGTGTTGCCCGGTACGCATGCGCTCGTGCTCCTGGCCGGCGCCACCCTCGCGGTCGCCGCCCTGGCGGTGCTGCGCGCGCTCCGCGCCAGGCGCCGCGCGGGGCTGCCGGAGGCGGCGGAGCGGCTCGTCGCGGGCGCGCTCGAGCGGCTCGGCGACGGCGTCCTCGTGATCGGAGGGGACGGGCGCATCGTCCGCGCCAACGCAGAGGCGCGGCGGCTCGCGGGCTCCGACGCGGCGCCGCTCGAAGGCAAGGACCTCGCCGCCATGGCCGAGGCGCTCGCGGTCCTGCGGCACGGGCTGCGACGCGCGGACGCCACCTCCGGGGCGGTCTCCCTGCGCACCGGCCTGCGGGCGACCGCCGCGCTCGTCCGAGTCTCGGATCGACCCATGGTGGACGTCGTCGTCCTGCGCGCGGAGCCGCCGCGCGCGTCCCCGCCGCCGTTGCCG
>NZ_JALCZB010000157.1:0-5898 GCF_022690745.1 Anaeromyxobacter sp. SG64
TCGCGCCTCGGCGCGCACGCGGCGCGGGTGCGCCCCGAGGCGCGGCACTCCGCGTACGCGAGCCGTGCTCCCACGTCCCGCTCCGCCGGGGGCTCGGTGGAGGCGGCGACCCCGAACGCGAAGGCGATGGCGACGACGAGCCCGGCCGCCGCGTACGCGATCGGCGATCCCTCTAGCTCGAGCGCCAGGGCCATGCGCGGGACCTAACGCCCGCGAGGCCTCGGCGCGAGACCCCTCGCCGCGCTCGACGATCCGTCAACCGGGAGGCCGCCCCGGCCTCACCGGAGACCGATCGAGACGTCACGCGGCCGCAGCGACCCTCAGGCGGAACGACCGCCGCGGCCCGAGGGCCGGCGGCGGTCGTGGAGAGAGCGCCTTCGCCAGGCGCGCTTCGTTCGGGGCGGGACGGACGAGCTACCCGTGCGCCGTGACCTGGCGCAGGATGTCCAGCTCCTCGAGCGCCTTCCCCGCGCCGATGACGACCGACGAGAGCGGGTCCTCGGCGAGGAACACCGGGAGCCCGGTCTCCTCGCGGAGCAGCACGTCGAGGTTCTTGAGCAGGGCGCCGCCGCCCGCGAGGACGATGCCGCGGTCGGCGATGTCGCCCGCGAGCTCGGGCGGGGTCCGCTCGAGCGTCACCTTCACCGCCTCGACGATTCCGTTGATGGGCTCGGAGAGCGCCTCGCGGATCTCGGAGGACGTGACGGTCAGGGTGCGCGGCACGCCGGCGACGAGGTCGCGCCCCTTGATGTCCATCGTGAGCTCCTCCTCGGTCGGATAGGCGGTGCCGATGCCCATCTTGATGAGCTCGGCGGTGCGCTCGCCGATGAGGAGGTTGTACTTGCGCTTGATGTGCTGGATGATCGCCTCGTCCATCTTGTCGCCGGCGATGCGCACCGAGCGGCTGTAGACGATCCCACCGAGCGAGATCACCGCGACGTCGGAGGTGCCGCCGCCGATGTCGACGATCATGTTGCCCGAGGGCTCGGTGATGGGCAGGCCCGCCCCGATCGCCGCCGCCATGGGCTGCTCGATGAGGTAGACCTCGCGCGCGCCCGCGCTCTCGGCCGCCTCGCGCACCGCGCGCTTCTCCACCTCGGTGATCCCCGAGGGGATGCCGATGATGATGCGCGGCTTCACGAAGCTCTTCCGGTTGTGCGCGCTCTGGATGAAGTACTTGAGCATCGCCGCCGTGACCTCGAAGTCGGCGATGACTCCGTCCTTCATCGGGCGGATGGCGACGATGTTCCCGGGCGTGCGCCCGAGCATCTCCTTCGCCTCCTTGCCCACGGCGAGGACCTTGCGGCCGCCGCGCGCGTCCTGCTGGACGGCGACGACGCTGGGCTCGTTCGAGACGATGCCCATGCCGCGGATGTAGATGAGGGTGTTCGCGGTCCCGAGATCGATCGCGAGATCGCGCGACAGCATGTTGTGAAGCCAGTTGAGCACGGCGGGGTCCGGATTATGGCAGGGCGGGTTCGAACGGCAAGCGGTTTCGGGAGGTTAGCGCGCCTTCGCGGACAGGTTCGCCGCGGGGCCGATGTGCTCGTCGAGCCACCCGAGCACAACATCGTAGAACACTCTCGCATTCTTCGGCTTGGAGACCCAATGCCCTTCGTCGGGGAATGCGAGGAGCTTCGAAGGGATCCCGCGCCGCTGCAGGGCCGTGAAGGCCGCGTAGCCCTGGTCGACGCCGGTGCGGTAGTCGAGCTCGCCCACCGAGACGAGGGTGGGCGTGTGCCAGCGCTGCACGAAGCGGGAGGGCGAGAACTTCTGGTAGTCGCCCGGCTGCTCGAACGGCGTCCCGCCGAACTCCCACTCCGGAAACCACAGCTCCTCGGTCCGGTAGAAGAACGCCTCCAGGTCGAAGATCCCGGCGTGCGAGACGAGGCAGCGGAAGCGGTCGGTCTGGCCGTTCAGCCAGTGAACCATGTAGCCGCCGTAGCTCGCGCCCGCGGCACACATGCGCTCACCGTCCACCGTGCCTAGGGCGATGGCGGCATCGACGAGGGCCATCAGGTCCTCGTAGGGCTTGCCGCCCCAGTCGCGCGAGACGGCGTCCACGTAGGCCTGCCCGTAGCCGGTCGAGCCGCGCGGGTTCGGCAGCACCACCGCGTAGCCGCGCGCCGCGTACAGCATGGCGTTCCAGCGCGAGGTCCAGGCGTCGTTCCAGGCGCCCTGCGGTCCCCCGTGGACGAGCACCGCCGCCGGGTGGCGCTCGCCGTCGCGGTGGCCGGCGGGGAGGACGATCCAGCCGAACACCTTCGTGCCGTCCTTCGAGATCGCCTCGAGCGGCCGCAGCATCGGGCGCGCGACGCCGGCGAGCGCGTCCGCGGCGAGCCGCGTGCGCTCCGCCCAGCGCGCCTTGCCCGGTGCTCCCTCCAGCACCGCGACCTCGGGCGGGGCGGAGATCCCGTCCACGAGCGCCGCGGCGCGCGTCCCGTCGGCCGAGTACGAGACCGACTGGACGTTCACGCGCGGCCTTCCGCCGAGCGCCGGCGTGCCGGCGAGCTTCGCGATCTTCCCGCTCCGGACGTCCACCTCGTAGAGCTCGTGGTAGCCGGAGGTGAGCGCCGCGAACCGCAGCGCCGCGCCGCCCCGCGCCCAGTGGAGGTCGCTCGCCGAGAGCTCCGTGCCGGCGGTGAGGTCGCGGGCGTCCTTGCCGTCCGTCCCGGCCACCATCACCCGGAAGCGGTCCGACTCGTAGCCGCCGCGCGCCTGCGAGAGCCAGGCGATCCGGCTGCCGTCGGGGGAGGGACGCGGGCTCGCGTCCCAGCCCGGTCCGCTCGTCACGCGCCGGGCCTCGCCGCCCGCGAGCGGCACCGCGAAGACGTCCGCGTTGGTGGAGGCCGCCTCGAGCGGGTCCGCGACGGAGGTGAAGTAGAGCGTCTTCCCGTCGGGCGAGACCGCGAGATCGTCCACGCCGCCGCGGACGGCGGGCGGCGCGTCGCGATCGCCCGGCGTGAGGTCCGCGGGCGCGCCGCCGTCGAGCGGCACCCGGAGGACGTGCGTGCGCAGCCGCTCGCGCCACTCGTTCCAGTGGCGGAACAGGAGGCGGGTCGCGAGGCGCGGCTTGCCCTTCGCCTCGTCCTCCGCCCTGGCTGCGCAGGCGGCGTCGGCGCCGCAGCGCGGGTCCACGTCCGCGGTGACGAGGAGCGAGGCGCCGTCCGGCGCCCAGAGCAGCTCGCTCACGCCGCCGGGCAGGTCGCTCACAGGGCGGATCTCACCCGAGGCGAGGTCCACCACGTGCGCCTGAGGGGCCCCGCCGCGCGTCGAGACGAAGGCGAGCCGCTTGCCGTCCGGAGAGAAGCGCGGTGAGGAGATGCGCTCGTCACGATCGGTGAGCTGCCGCCGCACGCCGCCCGCCGCGGGGACGACGTAGAGGGCCGAGGAGATCTTGTCGCCCGCCCGGTCGAGTCGCCCCACCGTGAAGGCCACCCGGGCGCCGTCCGGCGAGAGCTCGGGCGCTCCGACGCGCGGGAGCGCCACGAGGTCGTCCACCGTGAACGGCCGGGGCGCGGCCGTGGCCACGACGAGCGCGGCGAGGGCGGAGGTCAGCATGGAGCGCCCTTCTACCACGTGCGCCCGCCACGTCCGAACGGCGCGGAGAGCTTTGCGGGGGCGGGCTCGCGCGCTACGCTCCGGCGCGAGCGATGGCGCGTCGCAAGCCCGCCCCGGAGCCCCCTGTGGCCTGCGCCCGCTGCGGGCACCTCGCCGATCCCTCGCGCGGGAGCGCGAACTTCTGCACGGCCTGCGGGGCGCCTCTCCGCGCGGGCGCGACCGGCGCGACCGGCGCGCGCGGCACCGGCCGCCGCCGCGGGAAGGATGGGGTCGTCGCCGACCGCTACCGGCTCGTCGAGCTCCTCGGCGAGGGCGGGATGGGCCGGGTCTACAAGGCCGAGCACATCCGCATGGGGAAGACGCTCGCGCTGAAGCTCCTGCGGGAGGACTTCGCCCGGGAGCCCACCGCGGCGGAGCGGTTCCTCGCGGAGGCGCGGGCGGTGTCGCGGCTGTCGCACCCGCACACCCTCGCGGTCTTCGACTTCGGCGAGGTCGGCCGGCAGGGCGGCCTGTACCTCGCCATGGAGTACGTGCCGGGCGAGGATCTCGCCGCGGCGCTCGCGCGGAGCGGACCGTTCCCCGAGGCGCGCGCCCGCGAGGTCGGCCAGCAGGTCCTCGGCTCGCTCGCCGAGGCGCACGACGCCGGCGTCGTCCACCGGGACGTGAAGCCCGCCAACGTGATGCTCATGCGCACGCGGGGGGGCGAGGACTTCGTGAAGGTCCTCGACTTCGGCATCGCCTCCCTCCGCGACGACTTCGCGGGCGGCGCCGACGCCGGCGCCGGCGCCATTCTGGGCACGCCCGCGTACCTCGCCCCCGAGCAGGCCCGCGGCGCCGCGCTCGACGGCCGCGCCGATCTGTACGCCCTGGGGTGCGTGCTCTACGAGCTCGTCGCGGGCCGGCCGCCGTTCGTGGCGCCGAGCCCGATGGCGGTCGTAAAGGCGCACCTGTCGCAGGAGCCGCCGCCGCTCGCCTCCCTGGCGCCGGGCGTGTCGCGCGCCTTCGCGGACGTCGTGCACCGCGCGCTCGCGAAGCGCCCTCAGGATCGTTTCCCCTCCGCCGACGCCATGCGCGCGGCGCTCCTCGCGCTCGCCGCGCCCGCCGGCCGCGCCCGCACGACCGCGCGGGAGCTCGAGGGCGACCTCGACCTCGCGAGCCGCGAGGACTTCGACGCCCTCGGCAGGCAGGTGCGCGCGCTGCGCGCGGGGCGGCTGGCGCCGCTCGCGCTCGCAGGGAGCCTGGCGGTGCTCGCCGCGGGCGCCGCGCTCGCCTGGCGCTGGGACGGCGCGTACGCCCTGCTCGCCGCCCGCGCGCCGTCGCTCGCGGCGGCGCTGCCCGGCGCGCTCCGGCCCGACCTGCCCTTCGACGGGCGCGAGCACGAGCCGAACGACCGGCCCGAGCAGGCGAACTCGCTCCCGCTCCCCGCCGGCCCGGAGGGCGCGACGGAGCTCCTCGGCCGGGTGGGGGAGCGGCGCGGGCGCGAGCTGGGGGACGCGGACGTGTTCCGCGTGGAGGTGCCCGACGCGGGGCCGCGCACGGCACTCGAGGCGGAGTGGACGGGCGCGGACGCCGGCGCGGGCCTCCCCGGCCTCGACGTGGCGCTCACGCTCCACCGCGCGCCCGACGAAGCCGCGGGAGGCGAGGCGCCGCTCGTGGCGCAGGTGGATCGCGGCGGGCCGGGCGGCGCGGAGCGGCTCGTCGCGGCGGTCTCGCGTGGCACCTATTACCTCGCGGTGCGCGAGCGGCACGCGCCCGGGGCGCCGCCCGTCGAGCGGCCCGAGCACGACTACCGGCTGAGGGTGCGGCTCGTCGAGGCGAGGCCGGGCGAGGAGCTCGAGCCCGACGAGCCGCCGGCGCCCGGCGCGGCAGCGGCGGAGTGGGCCGTCCTCGCGGCCCGCAACCCGCTCCGGCCGGGAGCGCCGCTCCGCGGGGAGACCTCGACCGACGACCCCGACGTGCTCGCCGCCGAGGTGGCGGGTGCGCCGGCGCTCGTCGCGCTCGTCCCGGATCCCGGCGTCGCGCTCGAGGTGCGCGCCCCGGCCCACGGCCCCGCTGCCGCCGTCTCGGAGGCGCTGGCGGAGGGCCTCTCCGCGCCCGGCGGATCGCCGCTCCTCGTTTCGCTCGCGCCCGTGCCCGTGCCGGCCGCGCCGGTGCTGCTCGAGGTCTCTGCCCTCGAGGGCGCGGGCGGGTACACGGCCCTCGCGCTCGGCACGGACGCGGCCTCGGGCGAGGCGGCCCTCGCGCTCGTGCGCGCGCTCGCCGGCGCATCGCGCGCCGCGCCGGCGCTCGAGCTCGCCGCCGCCTACGCGGAGGAGCTGCCGAGAGCCGCCGCGCGCG
>NZ_JALCZB010000158.1:0-5770 GCF_022690745.1 Anaeromyxobacter sp. SG64
CGGCGGCGCGGGCGGGCGCGCGGCGGAGCCAGGGCGCGGCGGAGCCGGCTGAGGCGTGCGCGGCGGCGCGAGCGGCCGGCTCGCAGGAGCGGACGGTCGCGGGGGCTGCGCCCGGGACAGCTTCGCGAGGCGCGCCTCCTCCTCCTCCTTCGTCACCACGAGCGGCGGCCCGCCGGCGCGCTGCCGCGCCTCGTCGTCCGCGCTGTAGAAGAGCTGGAAGGTGGTGAGGCCGCGCACGACGAGCTCGCCGCGCTGGTTCTCGGCCCACACCTCGATGTCGATCGCGTAGCGCCCGCCCTCCTCGAAGCGGCGGTCGGTCACGCGGCCGCGTACGGTGAGCACGTCGCCCGGCCAGACGATCTTCACGAACCGCGCGGAGAAGCGGCGAAGGCGCGCGCCCCGCACCCAGTCCACGACCAGCTCCCCGAGGAAGCCCATCGCGATCATCCCAGGCGCGAGCGCGCTCGGGAACCCCGAGTTCTTCGCGTAGGGCTCGTCGATGTAGAGCGGGTTCCAGTCCTGGGCCGCGCCGACGTAGCGCGCGATCTGGAGCCGGTCCACCGGCGACTTCACGAGCGGCGGCAGCTCGTCGCCGACCTTGACCGCCTCGAAGTAGAGCTGGCGTGCGCTGAGCATCCGTCGTCCCTATCCCCGACGCAGGATGAGCGTCGCGCGCGAGCGGAACACCCACTCGCCCTTGTCGTCCCGGGCCTCGTCCTCGAGGACGAGCACGTCCATCGGACCGCTCGCGCCGGGCCGCTCCTGGACGTCGGCCACCCGCGAGACGACCGTGAGGCGGTCGCCCGCCACGAGCGGGCGGGCGTACTCGATCTGCTGCTCCGAGTGGAGGATGGAGCGCGTCCCGAGATCGAGCGAGTGCCGGAAGCGGTCGTTCGCCGCGAGCGCCGCCGCGAACGTCGGGGGCGCCACGAGCGCCGGGTAGCCGGCCGCGCGCGCCGCCGCCTCGTCCTGGTAGATCGGGTTCGGGTCGCCGAGCGCCTCGGCGTACCGGCGGATGGCGCTCCGCTCCACCTCCTGCGCCACCGGCTCGCTCTCCCGTCCGATGAGGGATCTGTCGAGCATGCGTTCCGTTCACCTTCCCGCGGGGAGATCGAGCACCGTGAGGAGCCCCTGGCGCTCCAGGACGGCGGGGATCGCGTTCACGACGGCGTGCGCGGTCCCGACCTCGCCGGGGACGCCGCCCGGGATGATCAGGCGGAGCGGCGGATCCGCGTCGAGCTCCACCTCGTCCCGTGGGTCCTCGGCGCCGGCCTGCAGCACGAGCTCGAGCCGGACCACCTCGCGATCCTCGGCGAACACCCGCGCGACCTGCTGGACCCCGGCCACCTCTCCGCGTCCCACCGCGCCGTCCTCCTCCGCGAGGAGCGGGACGATCTCCTCGTCCACCTCGTACTCGTCGGCGCCGGCGCACGACTCGGCGAGGAGCGCCGCCGACTGCGCGAGGCCGGGCTGGCCGATCTCGCCGCGCTCGAGCGCCTCGTCGAACGCGTCCTCGGCGAGCCCGAGGCCCGCCTTCTGCCGCAGCGCCCCGGAGCCGGCCGTCACGTCGACCACCCGGATCACGCGCACGTGGCGCACCGGTCCGGCGACCTGGGAGAGGAACGCGGGGAGCCGATCGAGCACGAACCCCGGCGCGACCCCCGTCGCCACGACCGCGACCCCGCGCTGCTCGCAGAGCCGGTCGAGCGCCTCGGCGTCCTCGGCGCTGTCGAGCGCCGGGTTCACGAGCTCCTCGCAGGTCGAGACGACGTGGACGCCTGCCCGCACCGCGGCGCGGAGATCGGGGAGCGCCTCCTCGAGCCGGCTCGTCCCGGAGTGCAGGAGGACTCCGCCCTTGGCGCGCGCGAGCGCCTCGGCGAGGTCGCTCTCCACGCGCAGCTCGGGCGCGGGAGCGCCGACGAGCTCGTCGAGCGGCTGGCCGGCGAGGGCGGCGTCGGGATCGACCGCCGCGACGATCTCGAGGTCGTCGCGCAGCACGACCGCCCGGGCGATCGCCCGCCCGGTTTCACCCAGCCCCGCGAGCACCACCGGGATGACGCCGTCCGGTCGCACGTGCCCCTCCGGAGACGTGCGCGCCCGGGGAGCGGGCGCGGCGGATCTCCAAGATTCACGGGCCCTTATAGTGCACGCGATCGACGGCTATCAAGAAAACCGGGGAGCTCGCCCCCGCCGGCGCGCTGGCCTCCGGCCGCGCTGGCCCCCGATCGCCGGGCGCGCGCGAGCGTCGCTCCAGGCTCGCTAACCGTTCGTGGACAGGGAACTTTTACGACCCGATCATCGACTCGAGGAGCAGTCGCGCGGAGGGGTCGGACCAGTCGCGGGGGCCGACCACGAAGGCGACCAGCCGGCCGTCCTTGTCGACGATGTAGGTCTCCGGGAACTTGAGGTCGGGGCAGACCCCTCCCCGGGCGGCGCAGTAGTAGGCGCGCGTCGCCACCTGGGCGGGGTCGAGCGCCACGGCGAGGCCGGGCTTCCCGAAGTAGGGCGGCGCGGCGAAGAACTCCTTCACGGGGTCCCACGCCTCGTCCACCGAGACGGCGACCATCCGGAAGCGGCCGGGGTGCTTCGCCTCGAGCTCCCGCCCGAGCCGCACCATCGAGGGCATCTCCTCCCGGCACGGCGGGCACCAGGTGGCCCAGAAGTTCACGAAGACCACCTGGCCCTTCGCCTGCGCGAGCGAGAAGCGCGTGCCGTCGAGCGCCTCGAGCTCGATGGCCGGCGCGGCCACGTCGGTGCGGTCCACGCCGAACCCGAGGATGGCCGCGCGGTCGAGCGCCGGCTGCGTGACGAAGCGGTCGTAGGCGAGGTAGGCGAGCGCCACGACGAGGACGGCGGCCGTCGCGGCGGCGGCGAGGCGGAGGCCGCGGCGCGGCGCGGGTCCCCGAGGCGGCCGGCCGATGTCGTTCGATTCCGTCTTCACGGCGCGGTTCTACAACAGCGGCTTGCTTGCCGCCACCCGCCGCGCGGGCGACACTCGGGCCTCGATGCGCGGCCTCATGGGCAGCTTCGCGGTCCTCCCGCTCTCGGAGCTCGTCGACCTGCTCGCGCGGCGTCGCATGTCGGGCACGCTCGGCTGCGAGCGCGGCACCGTGAAGAAGTCCATCCAGGTCCGCGACGGCGTGGCCATCGGGGCCGGGTCGAACGATCCGCGCGAGCACCTCGGCCAGCTGCTGCTCAACTTCGGGCACGTCTCCGAGGAGCAGCTCGCGAAGGCCTTCCAGACGCAGGAGGAGACGCGGATCCGGCTCGGGAAGGTGCTGACGCTCGTCGGCCTCGTGTCGCCCGACGTCATCCGCGACGTCCTCGCCATCAAGCTGCGCGAGACGCTCCTCGACGTGTTCCTGTGGGACGCGGGCGTGTTCTGGTTCGACGACGGCGCGCCGCCCGACGTGGACGAGCTCGACGCGGCGGTGCCGCTCGCCGACATCGCGCGCGAGGCGGAGTTCCGGACGACCGCCTGGAGCGCGTTCCGCGGCGAGTTCCCGAGCGGCGCCGCCTCGCTCGTCGTGGACGAGGCCGCGGCGCCCGCCTCCGCCGGCCCGGGCACGATCGACGGACGGCTCCTCGCGCTCGCCCGCGAGGGCAAGACCATCGACGAGCTCGGGCTCGCGCTGCACGCGACCGACTTCCACCTCTACCAGCGGCTGTACGCGCTCGCCCGGCAGGGCGCGCTCCGCGCCGCGCCGGCGCCGCTCGCGGCGGCCGTCGCCACGGAGCCGGTCGGCGCCGCCGACCTCATCGACCGCGCCCGCTCGCTCCTCGCCGACGGCCGCGCCGACGACGCCGAGCTCGTGGCGGCGCGCGCGGTGGAGCTCGCCCCCGCCTCGGAGGCCGCGCGGTCGCTGCTCGTCGAGACCGAGCGCGTGCTCGGGGAGCGGCTCCAGGCGGAGCTCCTCGGACCGCCCCGGACGCCGCGGCTCAAGCTCGCGGCGCGCGAGGTGGCGCGCCTGCGGCTCTCCTCGGCCGACAAGTACCTGCTCTCGCGCTGCGACGGCCGGCGCGACCTCCGCGAGCTCACCCGCGTGGCGCCCCTGCGCGAGCTGGACGTGCTGAAGGCGATCCGGCGCTTCGCGGACGCGGGGCTCGTCGAGCTGGGGTAGCGCCGCCGCCGGCTCGCGGGCGAGGCGAGGCGGGGCGCCGCCGCGCTCGCGGCGAGCCGTCCGCGCCGGCGCAAGGGACCCCGCGCGCAGGGCGCGGGGCGAAGCCCCCGGCTACCTCGACGCCGTGCGGAGCTCCGCGCCCTTCGCCGAGGCGACGTGCGTCGCGAAGTACGCCTCGAGCGCCTCGCGCGCGACGGTGGGCGCGCGCGCGTGCCAGAGCCGCTCGTTCACCACCACGGTCGCGATCGCGATCTGCGGCTTGTCCGCCGGCGCGTACCCCACGAACCAGGAGTAGTCGCGGTACGGCTGGGCGTCGGCGAGCGACCCCGTCTTGCCCGCCACCGAGATGCTCCGGAGCGGGCCGCGGGCGCGCGAGAAGGCGCGGCGGGCGGTGCCCTCCGTGACCGTGCTCCGCATCATGCGGGCGAGCTCCGCCGCCACGGGCTCCTCGATCACGCGGCGCGGATCGCCCGCGGAGGGCGGCGGGCCGCCGCCCTCGACCGCGTCGACGATCACGGGCGGCACGAGCACGCCGTCGTTCGCGACGATGGCGGCGAGCAGCGCCGCGTGCAGCGGCGAGAGCTTCACCCCGCCGAAGCCGGCGGCGGTGTTCGCGAAGCCGAAGTCGTCGTCCGGGATGTCCGCCCGGGAGATCTCGACCGGGTGGGCGAAGGGGATCTCGGTGTTGAAGAGGAACCGCTCGGCGGTCGCGCGCAGCCGCTCCGCGTCGAGGCCCCGGTCGGCGAGCTTCGCGAAGACGACGTTCGTCGAGTGGCCGAAGGCGGAGGCGAGCGTGACGCAGCGATGGTCGCGGCGCGGGTCGTCGGCGAGGAGCTTCGGCGCGAGCCGGTGCTTGCCGCCGTGGTAGCAGACCTCCTCGTCGGGGTGCGTCCCCTGCTCGAGCAGGGCCGCGGCGGTGACGAGCTTGAAGATGCTCGCCGCCGGCGCGAGCGCCGCGAGAGACAGGCCGCGGCGACCCGGCTCCGCGCGGGAGTGCTCCGCGAGCGCGAGGATCCGCCCCGTGGAGGGCTCGATGATGACGGTCGCGCCCCAGGGCACCCGGTACGTGTCGAGCGCGCGCTCCAGCCGGTCCTGCAGCCCCGGATCGAGCGTGAGGGTCGCGCGGCGATCGCCGAGCGGCGCGACGTACCGCCCCGAGGCCTCGTCGAACGCGATCTCGCCGATGCGGATCGGCAGCTCGGGCGCGGCGGGGGCGGCCGCGGCCAGCTTCTTCTGGGCCGAGGCGGTGGAGGAGGACGCGGCGCCCGTCCCGGGAGAGGACGGACGCGGGAGGACGAGGCCGGCGAGCACGAGCGCGCTCGCGGGCACGAGCCAGGAAGGGACGCGATGGAGCATCGGAGCGATCGGAGGGAGAAGCGGCGGCGAGTGTGCCGCAACCCCGGGACCGCGTCAAAGTAGGCGCCCGCCGACCGCGAGGAACGTGCTTGAGCGGGGGCGCGGCCCGACCGGAGCGCGATCGGTCCGCATTCACCCTGGGTATCAGCGCGCGCGGCGCGCCGCGGGCTTCGCGGCGCGTTTCGTCGCCTTGGCGAGCGCCTTGCCCGCGAGCGCCGCGCCGACCCGGGCGGTCGCGCCAGCGGCCGCGGGCTTCCCGTCGTGCAGCGGCTTCGCGCGCCGGCCCTTCCCGC
>NZ_JALCZB010000159.1:2500-5644 GCF_022690745.1 Anaeromyxobacter sp. SG64
CGCTGAATCCATAGGTGCAGGAAGCGAACCCGGGGAAGTGAAACATCTCAGTACCCGGAGGAAGAGAAAGCAAACAGCGATTCCGTCAGTAGTGGCGAGCGAAAGCGGAACAGCCCAAACCGGTTGGACGCGAGTCCAGCTGGGGTTGAGGGGCGCAATGGGGATGACCCGGGAGAGAAGCATCGGTAGGTGAGCCGTCTGGAAAGTCGGACCACAGAGGGTGACAGTCCCGTAACCGAAACCGATGTGTATCTCCTGATTGCGTACCCAAGTAAGGCGGGACACGTGAAATCCTGCCTGAATCTGCGAGGACCATCTCGTAAGGCTAAATACTCCCTAGAGACCGATAGTGAACAAGTACCGCGAGGGAAAGGTGAAAAGAACCCCTGTTAGGGGAGTCAAAAGAACCTGAAACCGCATGCCTACAAGCAGTTCGAGGGCTATGCCGCGCAAGCGGAATGCCTGAGAGCGTACCTTTTGCATCATGAATCGGCGACTTAATGGTTGTGGCGAGCTTAAGGCGATAGCCGGAGGCGCAGCGAAAGCGAGTCCGAAACGGGCGCCAGTCGCAATCATTATAACCCGAAGCCAGGTGATCTACTCATGGCCAGGTTGAAGCGCGGGTAAAACCGCGTGGAGGACCGAACTCATGGAGGTTGAAAACTTCTGGGATGAGCTGTGAGTAGGGGTGAAAGGCCAATCAAACTTGGTGATAGCTGGTTCTCCCCGAAAGATATTTAGGTATCGGCTCGGGAAATTCAGTTCAGGAGGTAGAGCACTGGAACGGCTAGGGGTCCTACCAGATTACCAAACCGTACCAAACTCCGAATGCCTGAAACTGTTATCCCGGGACGCAGTCGGTGGGTGATAACATTCATCGGCGAGAGGGGAATAACCCAGATCGTCGGCTAAGGTCCCCAAGTTCATGCTAAGTGATCACAAAAAGGATGTGGTAGCGCTTTGACAATCAGGAGGTTGGCTTAGAAGCAGCCATCCTTTAAAGATAGCGTAATAGCTCACTGATCAAGCGAGACTGCGCCGAAAATGTATCGGGTCTCAAGCATGACACCGAAGCCACGGGATCCCGCAAGGGATCGGTAGGGGAGCGTAGAACCGGCAGCGAAGCCAGACCGCAAGGACTGGTGGAGTCTGTTCTAGAGCTGATGCCGATATGAGTAGCGACAAAACGAGTGAGAAACTCGTTCGCCGTAAGCCCAAGGTTTCCTGGGGAAGGTTAATCCGCCCAGGGTTAGTCGGGCCCTAAGCCGAGGCCGAAAGGCGTAGGCGATGGACAACAGGTTAATATTCCTGTACCGCCCCGTTGGCGTTGAAGCGAGGGGGGACGGAGAAGGGTAGCGCAGCCGGGTGACGGTCGTCCCGGTTCAAGCCCGTAGGCGGGCCTCATACGATGAAAAGGTGAGGCCGTTAACGCCGAGAGGTGATGACGTGGCCGCAAGGCCTGAAGTGCGTGATCCCATGCTTCCTAGAAAATCCCCGCGTGGAGCTGACGAGGCGCCCGTACCGCAAACCGACACAGGTGGGCGAGGAGAAAATCCTAAGGCGCTTGAGAGAACTCTGGTCAAGGAACTCTGCAATCTACCCCCGTAACTTCGGAAGAAGGGGGGCCCGGCGTCGTGTAGGGACTTGCTCCTGAAGCGACACTGGGTCGCAGATAAATGGCGGTAGCGACTGTTTAACAAAAACACAGGACTCTGCAAACACGTCAAGTGGACGTATAGGGTCTGACGCCTGCCCGGTGCCGGAAGGTTAAGGTGATTCGTCAGGCCGCAAGGCCAAAGCGATGAACCGAAGCCCCGGTAAACGGCGGCCGTAACTATAACGGTCCTAAGGTAGCGAAATTCCTTGTCGGGTAAGTTCCGACCTGCACGAAAGGCGTAACGACTTCCGCGCTGTCTCGACCAGGGACTCAGCGAAATTGAAATAGCTGTGCCGATGCAGTTTACCCGCGGCAAGACGGAAAGACCCCATGAACCTTTACTACAACTTGCCACTGACACTAGGAATTGCTTGTGTAGGATAGGTGGGAGCCTATGAACCCCGGGCGCTAGCTTGGGGGGAGGCAACGGTGAAATACCACCCTGGCGATTTCTGGTGTCTAACCTGGACCCCTCATCGGGGTCGGGAACAATGGCTGGTGGGTAGTTTGACTGGGGCGGTCGCCTCCCAAAAAGTAACGGAGGCGCGCTAAGGTTCCCTCAGCCTGATTGGAAACCAGGCGTCGAGTGCAATGGCATAAGGGAGCTTGACTGCGAGAGCGACGGCTCGAGCAGGTGCGAAAGCAGGTCATAGTGATCCGGTGGTTCTGTATGGAAGGGCCATCGCTCAACGGATAAAAGGTACTCTGGGGATAACAGGCTTATCGCGTCCAAGAGTTCACATCGACGACGCGGTTTGGCACCTCGATGTCGGCTCATCGCATCCTGGGGCTGGAGCAGGTCCCAAGGGTTTGGCTGTTCGCCAATTAAAGCGGTACGCGAGCTGGGTTCAAAACGTCGTGAGACAGTTTGGTCCCTATCTGCCGTGGGCGTAGGAGAAGTGAGAGGATCTGTCCTTAGTACGAGAGGACCGGGATGGACGCACCGCTGGTGTACCAGTTGTCCCGCCAGGGGCATCGCTGGGTAGCTATGTGCGGAACGGATAACCGCTGAAAGCATCTAAGCGGGAAGCCAACCTCGAGACGACTTCTCCCGGGCGCAAGCCCCTGAAGCCCCCTCGAAGACGACGAGGTTGATAGGCCGGAGGTGTACGCGCCGTGAGGCGCTCAGCTGACCGGTACTAATCGGGCGTGCGGCTTGGTCTCCCTCTTCTCAGGTCGTAGACGACCATTGGACGAGGTCGAGATCGAGGCATCGAAACGTGTAGTCCGGGCCACGCGAGGCCCGCTGGAAGACTCTTCTAACCCTTCGTATTCAGCGAGAAGCAGCAGCAGTCGCTTCTCGAGCTCTTTTCTAGGTTTGCGGTGGCTATTTCGGTGGGGTCACACCCGTTCCCATCCCGAACACGGTAGTTAAGCCCACCAGAGCCGATGGTACTGCACCGGAAGCGGTGTGGGAGAGTAGGTCGCTGCCGCATTTTTTTCTTGGCCCGCTGGCGCAATTCGCGCCGGCGGGCTTTTTTCTTTTG
>NZ_JALCZB010000016.1:0-78198 GCF_022690745.1 Anaeromyxobacter sp. SG64
CCCGGCGCCGGCCGCCGCCGAACCCGCGGCGCCCGCCGCGAACCCGCACGCGGGACACGGACGGTAGCGCCCCATGATCAAGCGAATCATCCGCTTCTCGGCGGAGAACCGGTACCTCGTCATCGCCGCCACGATCGTCGCCCTCATGGGCTCGGTCTGGGCGATGCGGAACATCCCGCTCGACGCGCTGCCGGATCTCTCCGACACCCAGGTGATCGTCTACTCGCGCTGGGACCGGAGCCCGGACATCATCGAGGACCAGGTCACCTATCCCATCACCACCGCGCTCCTCGGCGCGCCGAAGGTGAAGGCGATCCGCGGCTTCTCGGACTTCGGGTTCAGCTACGTCTACGTCATCTTCGAGGACGGGACCGACATGTACTGGGCGCGAACGCGCGTCCTCGAGTACCTGTCGAAGATCACCTCCCAGCTCCCGCAGGACGTGAAGGTGGAGCTCGGCCCCGACGCGTCGAGCGTCGGCTGGGTGTACCAGTACGCGCTCGTCGACCGCAGCGGGCAGCACTCGTCGGACGAGCTGCGCTCGTTCCAGGACTGGTTCCTGCGCTACTCCGTCCAGAGCGTCCCCGGCGTCTCCGAGGTCGCGACGGTGGGCGGCCAGGTCCGCCAGTACCAGATCACCGTGAACCCGAACGCCCTCGCCTCGTACAAGCTGCCGCTCGAGGCGGTGATCAACGCGGTCCGCAAGGGCAACAACGACGTGGGGGGGCGCCTCGTCGAGTTCAGCGGCCGCGAGTACATGGTCCGCGGCCGCGGCTACGTGAAGAACATCTCGGACCTCGAGAGCCTCGTCTTGCGCTCGGAGGGCGGCACGCCCGTGCTCGTGAAAGACGTCGCCACGGTCGCGCTCGGGCCCGAGATGCGCCGCGGCGTGGCCGACCTCGACGGCGAGGGCGACGTCGTCGGCGGCATCGTGGTGATGCGCCAGGGCGAGAACGCGCTCAACGTCATCAAGCGCATCGAGAAGAAGCTCGAGGAGGTGAAGCCCTCGCTGCCGAAGGGCGTCGAGGTGGTGACGACCTACGACCGGTCGGAGCTCATCGACCACGCCATCGAGACGGTGAAGGGGAAGCTCGTCGAGGAGATCGTCATCGTCTCGATCATCATCCTCATCTTCCTCTGGCACGTCCCGTCCGCCATCATCCCCATCGTCACCATCCCGGTGTCCGTCGCGCTCGCGTTCATCCCCATGTACGCGATGGGCCTCAACGCGAACCTGATGTCGCTCGCGGGCATCGCCATCTCCATCGGCGTGCTCGTGGACGGCGCCATCGTCGAGGTGGAGAACGCCTACAACAAGATCCACCACTGGGTGAAGGACGGGAAGAAGGGCGACTTCCACCACGTCCGGCTCGAGGCGCTCCTCGAGGTGGGGCCAGGCGTCTTCTTCTCGCTCCTCGTGATCGCGGTCGCGTTCATGCCCGTGTTCACGCTGGTGGACCAGGAGGGCCGGCTCTTCCGCCCGCTCGCCTACTCGAAGAACCTGGCGATGGCGATCGCGGCGTTCCTCGCCATCACGCTCGACCCCGCGATGCGGATGCTGTTCGCGCGCATCGACGAGTTCAGGTTCCGGCCGCGCTGGCTCGCCTGGATCGCGAACCAGGCGCTGGTCGGGAAGTACTACTCGGAGGAGGCGCACCCGATCTCGAAGCTCCTCCACCGGCTCTACGAGCCGCCCTGCCGGTTCGTGCTCCGCCACCCGAAGGCGACCATCGCGGCGAGCATCGCCCTCGTCCTCACCACGATCCCGGTGTACCTGTCGCTCGGCTCCGAGTTCATGCCGCCGCTGCGGGAGGGGACGATCCTCTACATGCCCTCCGCGGTCGAGCCCGGCATGTCCGTCGCGGAGGCCCAGAAGGCGCTGCAGGTCCAGGACAAGATCCTGAAGACGTTCCCCGAGGTGGAGCGCGTGTTCGGCAAGGCCGGCCGCGCCAACACCTCCACCGACCCGGCGCCCTTCACGATGATGGAGACCACCATCATCCTGAAGCCCGAGTCCGAGTGGCGGGAGGCGCCGCGCTGGTACTCCTCCTGGGCGCCCGAGTGGGCGAAGTCCCTGCTCCGGCCGTTCTGGCGCGATCGCATCACGCAGGAGGAGCTCGAGAACGAGATGAACGCGAGGCTCCAGCTCCCCGGCATCTCGAACGCCTGGACGATGCCGATCAAGGGGCGCCTCGACATGCTCTCGACCGGCATCCGCACGCCCGTGGGGATCAAGATCAGCGGCGCGGATCTCGCGACCATCGAGCGCGTGGCGAAGGAGACCGAGGCCATCATCCAGAAGGTCCCCGGCACCCGCAGCGCCTACGCCGAGCGCGTCGCGGGCGGCTACTTCCTCGACTTCGTCCTTAAGCGCGAGCAGCTCGCCCGCTACGGGCTCACCGTCGACGACGCGAACATGATGGTGATGACGGCCGTGGGCGGGGACAACCAGTCCACCACGGTGGAGGGGCGCGAGCGCTACGGCATCAACGTGCGCTACGCCCGCGACTACCGCGAGGACCTGTCGGCGCTGCGACGGGTGCTCCTGCCGCTGCCCGGCGGCCAGGGCCAGATCCCGATGGAGGAGATCGCCGACGTCGTGCTCGCGCAGGGCCCGTCGATGATCCGAGACGAGAACGGGCTCCTCGCCGGCTACGTGTACGTGGACTTCGACACCTCGAAGATCGACGTGGGCTCGTACGTGACGGAGGCGAAGAAGGCGGTGGCGGCGGGGCTGAAGCTCCCGACCGGCTACAGCATGGTCTGGAGCGGCCAGTACGAGAACATGCTGCGCGTGAAGGAGCGCCTGAAGCTCATCATTCCGCTGACGCTCGTGCTCATCTTCGGGCTGCTGTACATGAACACGAAGTCGTCGTTCAAGGCCACGCTCGTCATGGCTGCGGTGCCGTTCTCGGCGGTCGGCGCGGTGTGGCTCCTGTGGGCGCTTGGCTACAACGTCTCGATCGCGGTGTGGGTCGGGCTCATCGCGCTCATGGGGCTCGACGCCGAGACGGGAGTGTTCATGCTCCTCTTCCTCGACCTCTCCCACGACGAGTACAAGGCGAAGGGCCTGCTCCGCACGAGGCGCGACCTCGTCGAGGCCATCGTCCACGGCGCCGTGAAGCGCGTGCGGCCCAAGGCCATGACGGTGTTCGCCGCGATGATCGGCCTCTTGCCGATCATGTGGTCGGTCGGCACCGGCGCGGATCTCATGAAGCGCATCGCCGCGCCCATGATCGGCGGCCTCGTGACCTCGTTCCTGATGGAGCTGCTCGTCTACCCCGCGGTGTACTACCTGTGGAAGAAGAAGGAAGTGAGCGACGAGGACACGATCACGGCGGTCGCCGCCTGAAGAACGCGGCGCCGGGCACGCGTTCCCGGGGCGCGGGACCCGGTCCGTCGCGGGGCGGGCCGGGGGCGGCGGGGTTGCCGGCCAGGGGGACACGGACTTGAGTGCGCTGACATCGCCTGCCGGGAGCCTCGCGATCGCGATCTCGGCCCTGCTCCTCGTCATCGGCTTCCGTCTGGCCGCGCCGGGGCGGTTGCGCGAGTGGCTGGCCGTCGCGGCGTACGCCGGCGCGCTGGCGGCGCAGGCGCTCGGGGCCCTCGGCCTTTTCGGGCCGGCGAGCGTGCCCGCCATGAGCCAGCGCATCGCCGGGGCGGCCTTCCTCGTCGCCGGGATCCTGCTCGCCGGGGGCCCCTCGCGCGCGCGCAGGCGCACCGCGCTGGGCGTGCCCGCGTCGCAGGCTCCGGCTCCGCCGCGGGTGGATCCGGTGTACGCGGGGCTCGCGCTCGTCCTCGTCGGACAGCTCCTGCGCGGCCCCTCTCGCGTCGGGGCCACCGCGGTCGCGGTGGCGTTGCTCGTGGCCGGCTGGGTCGCGCTGTCGCCGCGGGCGGGCGGCCGTGCCCGCGAGGCCAGCGCCCGTTGAACGCGTGAGGGAAGGGACGAGCGGGTTCGTGCGGCGCGCGACGGCGTACGAGCGTGCGGATTCGATCTTCTCGGACACACCGCGGATGCGGTCGGTCCGACGGCTCGCGACTCGTCGCGGGATTCACCGACATCCCGCTGGCGGGATCCCTGGCACGCGAGAGCATGCTCCACCTCCCCGAGGCTACCTCGGAGCCTTCGCGGCCCCGAGCTTCACGGTGTCGGCGCGAAGGCGCTCGCCGACGTGCGTCCCGCGGATCACCGCGCGCTGCCCCACCTGGACGTCCTCGCGCCTGGCCGGCTTCTCGCCCCGGAAGAATCGCGTCTCCGGCGTGACCGTGAACGCGACGGAGTGTCCGTCGGCCGTCTTCACGACGAGCTGCTGGGCGGTGACGCTCTCGACGACCCCCATCGCGCGGCCGCCCTGCTCGTGCGCGGCCGCTGCCGGTGCGGTGAGCAGCGTCGCCAGCAGCGTGAGCGTTCTCGTGCGCTTCATCTGTGCTCCTTCCCGTGCGGGTGGGCCCCGTCCCCGGGCGGACGCGCCGCCGGCTCCTCGCCGCGCAGGAACGCGTCCTCCTCCTGGAGGGCGCGCCACTCTTCGGGTGACCTCGGGTTGAGCGCCTCCATGGACGCCCTTTCCTCGGCGGTGAGCGTCGGGAGGTGGCGGATGAAGTGGACGAGGTGCCAGCTCTCCTCCGCGGTCCCCGGACCGCCCCACGCCGGCATCCCCGTGAGCCGCACGCCGTTCTCGATGATGTAGAAGAGCTCCCCGTCCGTGAGCCTCTGCGTCTCCGCGGCGCGCAGGTCGGGCGCGCGCGGATAGAGGCTCCTTCCGAGCTCGGTCTGGCCGCTGCCGTCGTTCGCGTGACAGGTGGCGCAGTGGTCTGCGAAGTGCGCGAGCCCCGACTCGAGCACGCGCGGGCTCGGCGCGATCGGGTTCGTCGCCTCGCGCGCCTCCCCCGGGATCGCCCAGCCCCGCAACGCGCGGGCGACGCGCGCCTCGAGCGCCGAGGGCCGTGCGCGCGCTGCGATCCCTCCGCGCAGCACGTGCGCGCTGCCGAGCGCCGCCAGGGCGATGATCACGAGCCCGATCCCACCCACGAGCCAGCACGCGCTTCGCATCCGCGGTCCTCCAGCGCCCCCTCGCCTGCTAACGCCCGCCGCGGGCCTCGAGGTCCTCGGCGCCCAGACGCTCCGCGCCACAGTCCTCGGGGCTCATGTCCGGCGGAGGCGCGCGGCGCGCGTCCACGTAGTGGCGCGGCCCCGCCGGCTCGGCGAGTGCACCCTCTTCGAGCGCTCGGGCGCTCGCCGCGCCGCCGGCGGCGAGGGCGAGGACGCGGCGATGCGTGATCCCCTTCTCTCATTGCACGGCGCGCCTCTCATCGTGCGATCCTTTGGCGTTCCAAGCGATTTGGAGCGCGCCGCCGCGGAAGCTCCAGGCCGGCGACACTGGTGCCCGCGGGGTGCGATCGTCTGGAGGCGCGCGCTGCGGCGGCTCGAGCGAGCTGAACCGTTTCGCCACACGCCGTGTTCTCCCTGTCAGGAGATCTCATGCGAAATGACCTCAAAAGTCCGCCCCCCGAATTCCTCCCCGCCGCTCTCGGCGCGGTGCGCCGCGCCTCCCGACCGCTCGCCCTGCTCGCGATCGGGGCGGGACTCCTGCTCGCCGCGTGCGGCGGCGGCGGCGACACCGGCGGGCCGGGCACCTCGGGCGCCACGCTCAGTGGAACCGTCGTGAAGGGGCCGGTGGGTGGCGCCGCGGTGACCGCGTTCGCCGTCGCGAACGGCACCAAGGCGGCGCAGCTCGGCACGGCGGCGACGGATGCGCAGGGACGGTTCACGATGACCCTCGGGTCGCACACGGGTCCCGTCATGATCGAGGCGATCGGCGGGACGTACACGGACGAGGCGACCGGCGCGACGATGACGATGCAGGCGGGGAGCGTCATGACCGCCGTGATGCCCGCCGTCGACGCGGGAGCGGCGGCGGACGTCCAGGTGACGCCGCTCACCTCGATGGCCCAGGCTCGTGCGCAGAGCATGCCGGGCGGGATGACGGCGGCCAACGTCGGGACCGCGAACTCCGAGCTCGGCGGCTACTTCTCGGTCGGCGACCTCCTGCACACGATGCCCATGAATCCGCTCGTACAGGGCTCCGGCGCAGCCGCGACGCAGGAGATGAAGAACTACGGGATGACGATCGCGGCCATGTCGCAGTACGCGGCCATGATCGGCATGACCACCTCGTCCTCGGGCGTCGTCACGGCGATGATGCGCGACGCCTCCGACGGCGTCATGAACGGCATGTCGGGATCGACGGCGGTCTCGATGAGCGGGATGGGCGGCATGATGGGCGGCAGCCTCGCGCCCTCGGCCGGCACGGCCGATCTCGCGGACGCCATGTCACGCTTCGTGAGCTCCGGGATGAACAGGTCGGGCGTGGCGCTGGCGGACATGCAGGCGCTCATGGACAGGCTGCGCCTCTCCGACGGCCAGCTCTCGGGGACCGGCACCGGGACGACGAGCGGCATGCTGACCGGCAGGGCCTTCATGGGCACGATGTCGGGCGGGACGATCGGCGCGTTCGCTGTCCAGAACGGCCAGGTCGGCGCGATGATCGCCAGCGCCGCGCTGGACTCGACGGGGAGCTTCAGCCTGCCGCTCGGCTCGTACACGGGGCCGATGATGTTGCGGGTGAGCGGCGCGTCGTACGCGGACGAGGCGACGGGCTCCAGGATGACGATGCTCCCGCGCGACGTGCTGACGGCGGGGATCCCCGCGGCCGCTGCGGGCATGAGCGACATCCAGGTGACCCCGCTCACCTCCATGGCCGAGCTCCGGGCGCAGGCGATGACGGGGGGCTCGAGCGCCGAGAACATCGCGGCGGCGAACTCGGCCGTCGCCACCTACTTCTCGTGCGGCGACCTCCTGACGACCGCGCCGATGGATCCCTCCGCCGTGGGCTCCGGCTCCTCGGCGGACGCGAACAGCAGGAACTACGGGATGTCCATCGCGGCCATGTCGCAGTACGCCCAGATGATCGGGATGACCACGTCCTCTGGCATCGTCACGGTCATGATGGACGACGCCTCGGATGGCGTGATGAACGGCATGATGGGGACGACGCCCATCTCCATGACCGGGATGGGCGGGATGATGGGCGGCGGCGGCATGATGCAGCCCACGGTCGGTACGTCCGGCCTGGCGACGGCGATGACCACGTTCGTCGGCGACACGTCCGTCAACAGGTCGGGCGTGACGATGGCCGACATGCAGCCGCTCGTCGACCAGCTGGCGCGCTCCAACGGCGTGATCCAGTGACGCCGGCGGCCGACCCGGATCTCTGCGGGATTCCCCAGCTGTACGCCGGCGTCCTCGCGGTGACCGGGTCCCGAGCCGGCGTCCGCTTGACCTGACACCTCTCCGTTATCTAGGATGCCTCCGTTATCACGGACGGGGGGGGGGGGGGCCGGGGGCGCCGCCCCCCGCGGGGACAGGGCCGGGGGGGGGGGGGGGGGGGGGGCCCCCCCCCCCCCCCCCCGCGCCCGCCCCCCCCCCCCCCCCCCCCCCCGCCCCCGTGTGGAAACGGGCAGGCATGGCGGTCGTCCCGACGTACCCCGCGAGCACGCTCTCGCACCTGGACTGGCTGGAGGCGGAGGCGATCCACGTCCTGCGGGAGGTCGCCGGTCAGTGCGCGAGCCCCGCGCTGCTCTTCTCCGGCGGCAAGGACTCGATCTGCCTCCTCCGGCTGGCCGAGAAGGCCTTCCGGCCGGGGCGCTTCCCCTTCCCGCTCCTGCACATCGACACCGGACACAACTACCCGGAGGTCCTCGCGTTCCGCGACCGCCGCGCGGCGGAGCTGCGCGAGCGGCTCGTGGTCCGCTCGGTAGAGGACTCCATCCGCGCGGGCCGCGTCGTGCTGAAGCACCCGCAGGAGTCGCGCAACAAGCACCAGTCGGTGACGCTGCTCGACGCGATCGCCGAGCTCGAGCTGGACGCGTGCATCGGCGGCGCGCGCCGCGACGAGGAGAAGGCGCGCGCGAAGGAGCGCGTGTTCTCGTTCCGCGACGAGTTCGGCGGCTGGGATCCCAAGAACCAGCGCCCCGAGCTCTGGAGCCTCTACAACGCGCGCGTCCACAAGGGCGAGAACGTGCGCGTCTTCCCGATCTCCAACTGGACCGAGCTCGACGTGTGGCAGTACATCGCGCGCGAGCGGCTCGAGATCCCGTCCATCTACTTCGCCCACCGGCGCCCGGTCGTCCGGCGCGGCGGCGCGCTCGTGCCCGTGACGCCGCTCACCCCGGCGCGGCCCGGCGAGGCGGTCGAGGAGGTCTCGGTCCGGTTCCGCACGGTCGGAGACATCACCTGCACCGCGCCGGTCGAGTCCACCGCCGACACGCTCGCGAAGATCGTCGCGGAGACCGCCACCACCACGATCACCGAGCGAGGCGCGACCCGCCTCGACGACCAGACCTCCGACGCCTCGATGGAGCAGCGCAAGAAGGAGGGGTACTTCTGATGCTCGCCGCCGAACGGCTCTCCGCCCCCGCCGCGGACGGCCTCCTCCGCTTCCTCACCTGCGGCAGCGTCGACGACGGCAAGAGCACGCTCATCGGGCGGCTCCTCCTCGACACGCGCTCCATCCTCGCCGACGCGCTGCACGCCATCGAGCGCACCTCGCGCAGGCGCGGCCTCGAGGCGGTGGACCTCTCGCTCCTCACCGACGGCCTCCAGGCCGAGCGCGAGCAGGGCATCACGATCGACGTCGCGCACCGCTACTTCTCCACCGGGACGCGCAAGTACATCATCGCCGACGCCCCCGGGCACGAGCAGTACACGCGGAACATGGTCACCGCCGCCTCCACGGCGGACCTCGCCGTCATCCTCGTCGACGCGCGCAAGGGCGTGCTCACGCAGACGCGCCGCCACTCGTACCTCGCGCACCTCGTGGGGATCCCGCACCTCGTGGTCGCCGTGAACAAGATGGACCTCGTCGGCTACTCGCCCGACGTCTTCGAGCGCATCCGCGCCGACTACCTCGCCTTCGCGGCGAAGCTCGGGATCAGGGACGGCGTGCACTTCGTCCCGATGTCGGCGCTCGCGGGCGACATGGTCGTGGAGCGCGGCGCGAACCTCCCCTGGTATCAGGGGCCGACGCTGCTCGAGCTGCTCGAGGAGGCGCCGCCCGCGCGCGACGCGTCGCAGGGGCGGTTCCGGTTCCCCGTCCAGTGGGTGTGCCGGCCGCAGACGCTCGAGCACCACGACTTCCGCGGGTACACGGGGCGCGTCGAGTCCGGCGAGATCCGCCCCGGCGACGCCGTGCAGGTCCTCCCCTCCGGCCAGACGACGCGCGTGAAGCAGCTCCTCCTTCACGACGCGCCGCTCGCGCGCGCCTTCGCGGGCCAGTCGGTCACGATCCTCCTAGAGGACGCCGTCGACGTCTCGCGCGGCGATCTCCTCGTCCGCGCGGGCGAGGCGCCGGAGCCGACCCGCAAGCTCGACGCGACGCTCTGCTGGCTCTCGGAGCGGCCCGCCCAGGCGGGCCGGAGGGTGCTCCTCCGCCACGGGACGCGCGAGGTGCGCGCCACGCTCGCCGAGCTCGCCTACCGCGTGGACCTCGCGGAGCTCGCCGAGGCGCCCGCCGCCGCGCTCGGCATGAACGACATCGCGCGCGTGTCGCTGCGGCTCGCGCAGCCCGTCGCCGCCGATCGCTACGCGGACAGCCGCGCCACGGGCGCGTTCATCCTGATCGACGAGGCGACGAACGACACCGTGGCGGCGGGGATGATCCTGTGAGCGGCCGCACGCGCGAGGAGCTCGCCCGCTGGGCGCGAGACCTGGAGGGGAAGCACCCGGCGGAGATCCTCGCGGAGGTCACCGCCGCCTTCCCGCGCGGTCGCGTCGGCTTCGCGACCGGCTTCGGTCCAGAGGGGTGCGTGCTCATCGACGTCGCCGCGCGCGCGGGGCTCCCCATCGACGTGTTCACCCTCGACACGGGCGCCCTCTTCCCCGAGACCTACGCACTCTGGAACCGGCTCGAGGCGCGGTACGGGATCGCCATCCGGCGGGTGGCGAGCGCCGCGGCGGACGAGCTCGTGCCCGACGGCGCGCCCCCGCCGTGGGAGGCCGATCCGGATCGCTGCTGCGAGCTCCGCAAGGTGCTGCCGCTCCGCGCCGAGCTCGCCCGCTTCGACGCCTGGGTGACCGCGATCCGCCGCGACCAGACCGCCGACCGCGCGACCGCGGCGATCCTCGAGTGGGACGAGAAGTTCGGGCTCGTGAAGGTGAACCCGCTCGCCGCGTGGTCGAGCGCCGACGTGTGGCGGCACGTGCGCGCGCACGAGGTGCCGACGAGCCCGCTGCACGACCAGGGCTACGCGAGCATCGGCTGCGCGCCCTGCACGACGTCCGTCGGCGCGGGCGAGGACCCGCGCGCCGGCCGCTGGCGCGGCCGGTCGAAGAAGGAGTGCGGGCTGCACGCGAGGCCGGCGGCACGAACGACCGCGACCTCGACCTCGACCTCGACCTCGACCCTTCCCCTCGCACCCGAGCGCCGAGGCTTCATCCTGTGGCTCACCGGTCTCTCCGGCGCGGGCAAGAGCACGCTGTCGCGCGCGCTCCGGTGCTCGCTCGCCTCGGAGCGGCCGGTCGAGATCCTCGACGGCGACGAGGTCCGCGCCTACCTCTCGGCGGGGCTCGGGTTCACGAAGGAGGACCGCGACACGAACGTCCGTCGCATCGGGTTCGTCGCGCGCCTGCTCGCGCGGAACGGGACCGCCGCCGTCACGGCGGCGATCTCGCCCTACGCCGCGACCCGGGACGAGGTGCGGTCGCTCGCCGAGCGCGACGGCGTCCCGTTCGTGGAGGTGTTCGTGTCCGCGCCGGTGGCGGCGCTCGCGGCGCGCGACGTGAAGGGGCTCTACCGCAAGGCCCTCGCCGGCGAGCTCGCGCGCTTCACGGGCGTGTCCGATCCCTACGAGGCGCCCGAGCGGCCCGACGTCGTCGTCCGGACGGACGTCGAGTCGATCGAGGAGTCCGCTGGCCGCATCCTCGAGCACCTCCGCGCGCGCGGGCTCGTCCGCGCGGCGGCCCCGCCCGCCGCCGCGGAGCGCGCCTCGTGAGCGCCGACGCCCGCCGCGGTGTGCTGCCCGGGTTCGGGCTCTCGACGGGGTTCACCGTGCTGTACCTGTGCCTCGTGGTGCTCGTGCCGCTGTCGGCCGTCGCGCTCCGCTCGAGCAGCCTCGGGTGGCAGGAGGCCTGGAAGGTCGTCGCGTCGCCGCGCGCGCTCGCCTCCTACCGGCTCAGCTTCGGCGCGTCGCTCCTCGCGGCCGCCGCGAACGTGGTCTTCGGGGGGCTCGTGGCGTGGGTGCTCGCGCGCTACCGCTTCCCCGGTCGCGCCTTCGTGGACGCGCTGGTGGACCTGCCGTTCGCGCTCCCGACCGCGGTGAGCGGCATCGCGCTCACCGCCGTGTACGGTCCCACCGGCTTCATCGGGCGGCACCTCGAGGCGGCCGGCGTCCGGGTCGCCTTCTCGCCCCTCGGCGTGACCCTCGCGCTCACCTTCATCGGCCTGCCGTTCGTGATCCGGACCTTGCAGCCGGTCCTCGAGGACCTCGATCCCGAGGTGGAGGAGGCCGCGGCGGTGCTCGGCGCGTCGCGCTGGGAGACGTTCCGCCACGTCCTCTTGCCCGCGCTCGTCCCCGCCGCCACCACCGGGTTCGCGCTCGCGTTCGCCCGGGGGCTCGGCGAGTACGGCTCGATCGTCTTCATCTCCGGGAACATGCCGATGCGGACCGAGATCGCGCCGCTCCTCGTCATGACGCGCCTCGAGCAGTTCGACTACGCCGGCGCGGCCGCGCTCGCGACGGTGCTGCTCCTCGCGTCGTTCGTCCTGCTCCTCACGATCAACCGGCTCCAGGCCTGGACGCGGACGCGCGCGGGGGCGGCGTGACGTCCCCCGCCCTCGCGGTCCCGGCGCCCGATCGCGAGGCCCCGCCGCGCCCGGCGCCCTCCCGGCCCGCCGCGGTCCCCGCGCCGCCGCGCCGGCGACCCCGGCGCGCCACGGAGGACCCGGCGCTCGTCCGCTGGGCCCTCGTCGCCATCGCGCTCCTCTTCGTCGGCGCGTTCGTGCTCGTGCCTGCCGCGACGGTGATCGCCGAGGCGCTCCGCGGCGGCGTCGCGCTCTGGTGGAAGGCGCTCGCCGACCCCGAGGCGCTCGCGGCGGTGAGGCTCACGCTGCTCGTCGCGGCGATCGCGGTGCCCCTCAACGCGCTCTTCGGGCTCGCCGCCGCCTGGTCCGTGACCCGCTTCCGCTACGCGGGGAAGAGCGTCCTCGTCTCGCTCGTCGATCTGCCGTTCGGCGTCTCGCCGGTCGTCTCGGGCATGGCCACCGTGCTCCTGTTCGGCGCGCACGGCTGGCTCGGCCCGTGGCTCCTCGCGCACGGCGTCAAGGTCGTGTTCGCCGTCCCGGGCATCGTCCTCGCGACCGTGTTCGTCACGTTTCCGTTCGTGGCGCGCGAGCTCATCCCGTTCATGGAGGCCCAGGGCGTGGAGGAGGAGGAGGCCGCGCTCGTGCTGGGCGCGAGCGGCTGGCAGATCCTCACCCGCGTCACCCTGCCGAACGTGAGGTGGAGCCTGCTCTACGGCGTCATCCTCTGCAACGCGCGGGCGATGGGCGAGTTCGGCGCCGTCTCCGTCGTCTCGGGGCACATCCGCGGCCTCACGAACACGGTCCCGCTCCAGGTCGAGATCCTGTACGGCGAGTACGCGTTCCAGGCGGCGTTCGCGGTGGCGTCCCTGCTCTTCCTGCTCGCCCTCGTGACGCTCGTCGCGAAGAAGGCGCTCGAGTGGCACCACCGCCCCCGTCCGTCCGCCGTCCGGAGCGCCCCATGAGCATCGTCGTCCGCGAAGTCGAGAAGGCCTTCGACGCCACCCCCGTCCTGCGCGGCGTCTCCCTCGAGATCCCCGACGGCGAGCTCGTCGCGCTGCTCGGCCCGTCCGGCTGCGGGAAGACGACCCTGCTCCGGATCATCGCGGGGCTCGAGTCCGCCGACGCGGGCGAGGTGCGGCACGACGGCGAGGACGTCTCCGCGCGGAGCGCGCGGGAGCGGAACGTGGGCGTGGTGTTCCAGCACTACGCGCTCTTCCGGCACATGACCGTGGAGGAGAACGTCGCGTTCGCGCTGCGCGTGCGGAGGCGCCCGAGGGCGCAGGTGGCCGCGCGCGTCGCCGAGCTGCTCCGCCTCGTCCAGCTCGAGGGCCTCAAGGGACGTTATCCGCAGCAGCTCTCGGGCGGGCAGCGCCAGCGCGTCGCGCTCGCGCGTGCCCTCGCGACCGAGCCGCGGATCCTGCTCCTCGACGAGCCCTTCGGCGCGCTCGACGCCCGCGTGCGCCAGGAGCTGCGCCGCTGGCTGCGGCGCCTCCACGACGAGCTCCACGTCACGAGCGTCTTCGTCACGCACGACCAGGAGGAGGCGTTCGAGGTGGCCGACCGCGTGGTGCTCATGAACGCGGGGCGCGTGGAGCAGGTCGGGACGCCGGCGCAGGTGTTCGAGGAGCCCGCGAGCGCCTTCGTGATGCGCTTCCTCGGCGCGGTGAACGCCTTCAAGGGCTGGGTCGAGGGCGACCGCGCGTTCGTGAGCGGCCTCGACCTCGAGCTCGTTGCGCCCGCGTCCGCGGCGCACCGCGCGCGCGCACACGTCTTCGTCCGTCCGCACGAGCTCGACGTCCACCGCGCCCCCGTCCCCGGCTCGTTCGCGGCGAACGTGGACCGCGTGCTGCCGCTCGGCGCCGCCGTCCGGATCGAGCTGTCGGCGCCAGGGTTCGGCGGGATGGTGGAGGCGGAGCTCGACGTCCGCCGGAGCGAGGCGCTCGCGCTCGCTCCCGGAGACGCGGTGCACCTCTCCCCGCGCCGGGTGCGCGTGTTCCCCTCGCGCGAGGACGAGCTCGACAGCCTCACGGCGAGCGGCCTGTGACGCGCTCCCTCCGCCAGGGCGCTCGACGCGCCGGCCCGTGAGACGGGCGCGGTCGTGGGGTATACCGACGCGAGGACCGGCAGACCCCACCGCCCCCGAAGGAGCCCGAGATGCCCGCGCCCACCGCCCCCTCCCCCGCAGACGGCGCGCTCGCCCTCGTCGGCGGCACGCCGATGGTCCGGGTGCGCCAGCTCGACACCGGGCCGTGCGAGCTCTACCTCAAGCTCGAGAGCGCCAACCCGGGCGGATCGATCAAGGACCGCATCGGCGTCTCGATGATCGCCGCCGCCGAGCGAGACGGGAAGCTTCACGCCGGGCAGCGGCACCTCGTGGAGGCGACGGCGGGCAACACGGGCCTCGGGCTCGCGCTCGTCGCCTCGCAGCGCGGGTACCGCCTCACCCTCGTCATCCCCGACAAGATGAGCCGGGAGAAGATCCTGCACCTCAAGGCGCTCGGCGCCGAGATCGTGATGACCCGCTCCGACGTCGAGAAGGGTCACCCGGAGTACTACCAGGACCTGGCCGAGCGGATCGCGCGGGAGGAGGGCGCGTTCTACGTGAACCAGTTCGGGAACCCGGCCAACCCGCTCGCGCACGAGACCACCACGGGCCCCGAGATCGCGGAGCAGCTCGGCGGCAAGCTCGACGCGATGGTCTGCGGCGTCGGCTCGGGCGGCACCCTCACCGGGCTCTCGCGCCACTTCGCGCGGGCGATGCCCGCCTGCGAGATGGTGCTCGCCGACCCGGAGGGCTCCGTCCTCGCGGGGTTCGTGGAGACCGGCACGGTGGGCAAGGCGGGGTCGTGGCTCGTCGAGGGCATCGGCGAGGACTTCGTGCCGCCCATCGCGGATCTCTCGCGCGTGCGCCGGGCGTACCGGATCCCGGATCGGGAGAGCCTCGAGACCGCCCGCGACCTGCTGCGGAAGGAGGGCCTCCTCGGCGGCTCCTCCACGGGCACCCTCGTCGCGGCCGCGCTCCGGTACTGCCGCGAGCAGGACCGCCCGCGGCGGGTCTGCACGCTCGTCTGCGACTCGGGGAACAAGTACCTGTCGAAGATGTTCGACGACCTCTGGATGCTCGACCAGGGGCTGTCCGCCCGGCCGCTCGTGGGGGACCTGACGGATCTCGTGACGCGCCGCTTCGCGGACCGCGCGGTGGTGACGGTCGGCCCCGGAGACCCGCTCCTCGTCGCGCTGAACCGCATGAAGGCGAACGACGTGTCGCAGCTCCCGGTCGTCGACGGCCGCCGCATCGTCGGGATCGTGGACGAGTCGGACCTGCTGTCCGCCGCCCTCGAGGACGAGCGGCGCCTCGCGCAGCCGGTGCGAGACGTCATGGCCACGCGGCTCGAGACGGTGTCGCCCTCGACGCCGCTCCGCGAGCTGCTCCCGATGTTCGCCGCGGGGCTCGTCCCCATCGTGATGGACGGCGACGCGTTCGTGGGGCTCGTGACCCGGATGGACGTGCTCGGGCACCTCCGGCGCGCCGTGAAGGGGTGAGGCAGCCCTGTCACGCGCGACGGCGGCGCTCTCCGGGCGCGAGCGGCGGGCGCCCCATGGCCTCAGCGCCTGCCGGCCTTGATGAACGTGCCCGCCTCGAGCTCCTCGAACGCGGTTCGCAGCTCCTCCTGCGTATTCATCACGATCGGCCCGTACCAGGCGACGGGCTCGCCGATCGGCTTCCCCGAGACGAGCAGGAACCGCACCGGCTGCGCCTCGGTCGTGACGGCCACCGCATCTCCGTCGCCGAAGAGCACGAGGTGCCCGTCGTCGATGAGGGCGTCGCGCTTCAAGTCGAAGTAGCCCGCCCCCTCGGCCTCGTAGGAGTAGGGATCCCGCTGCGGGCCGAACATGGCCTCGCCGCCGAAGACGTACGCGAAGACCGTGTGTCCACGCGGCGTCTCGCGGGAGAAGGTGACGCCCGGCGGCACGGTGACGTCGAGGTACTCGGGCTGCGTCACCACGTCGGTCACCGGCCCGGTGATCCGGTTCACGGCGCCGGCGATCACCTTGATCGTGGCGCCGCTCCCGTCCTTCACCTCGGGGATCTGCGCCGCCGAGATGCCCCGGTAGCGTGGGGCCATCATCTTGTCCGCGGCCGGCAGGTTCGCCCACAGCTGGAAGCCGTACATCGCGCCCGAAGGATCCCCCTTCGGCATCTCCTGGTGGATGATCCCGCTTCCGGCGGTCATCCACTGCACGTCCCCCGGGGAGATCACGCCGCGGTTGCCGAGGCTGTCGCCGTGCTCCACCTCGCCGCGCAGGACGTAGGTGATGGTCTCCATGCCCCGGTGCGGGTGCCAGGGAAAGCCTTTCCGGTAGTGCTCCGGCTCGTCCGAGCGGAAGTCGTCGAGCAGCAGGAAGGGGTCGTAGAGCTCCGGGGGACCGAAGCCGATGGCGCGGCGGAGGTGGACGCCGGCCCCCTCGACCGTGGCCCGGCTCTTCACGACCTTGCGGATGCGTCGCTCCTCGGCCACGGGCGGCCTCCCTCTCCGGCGCGCGTTCGACGCCCGCGCCCCAGCGCGTGAGATGTCTCCGCGGGCCGGGGCTGTCAACCGAGCCGCGAGGCTGGCCACGAGGAGGAAGCCCGGGCCCATCCCGTCGCTCGCACGGCCGTCACCGCAGAGTGGAGGTGACGCGCCCTTCGCCGTGACCGAGCCGGTGACAGCGTGACCGCTCCGGCCCCGCCGCGGCCGTCGTCCGTCGCCACGATCCCCGCGATTGGCGGGCGGGCGGAGCGCGGCGGGTGCGCGCTCGAGCTGGCACGGGGGTCGCAGTCTCGATCGCTCGAACCCGTTCTCAAGGAGAAGCCGCACATGCTCGCCCGCCTCATCCCTTTCGGCCTCGCAGCACTCATGACGGCGTCGGTCGCCGCCGCGTCGGACCTGCCGCCTCACGCGGGCTCGCACGACGACGTCACCTACGGCGACATCTCTCGCTCCTCCTTCGACGTCGCCCTCGCCCGGCCCGACGGCGCGACCGGGGTCGGCTCCCCGTACGACGACACGCGCTACGCGGCCCCGGAGGAGAGGACGTCCGCGGTCGCGGCACGCGAGCGGCGCCCCCACGACCGCGCCGCGTGCACGTGCTGCAAGGCGTGATCGCCTGACGCGGGCTTCGCTCGGGTGGAGCCCGCCATGGGATCCATCCGAGCGAAGCCGTGAGGCTGCGGCGGGGGTCACAGCCGAGCGCGCCGCAGGAGCTGGGCGTTCACGGCGACGACCACGGTGCTGACGGACATGAGCACCGCGCCGATGGCCGGCGGGAGGAGGATGCCCCACGGCGCGAGGACGCCCGCGGCGAGCGGGATCGCGACGACGTTGTAGCCGGCGGCCCACCAGAGGTTCTGGATCATCTTGCGGTACGTCGCCCGGCTGAGCGCGACGATCCGCGGCACGTCGCGCGGGTCGCTCCGGACGAGCACGACGTCGCCGGCCTCGACCGCCACGTCCGTCCCGGCCCCGACGGCGATGCCGACGTCCGCGGTCACCAGGGCCGGCGCGTCGTTGACCCCATCCCCGACCATCGCGACGCGCTTGCCGCTCCGCTGCAGCGCCTCGATGACCTCGGACTTGCGATCAGGGAGCACCTCCGCGTGGACGGCGTCGATCCCGAGCTCTCCGGCCACCGCGGTCGCCACCGCGCGCGAGTCGCCGGTGAGCATCGCGACCTCGAGCCCCATCTCGTGGAGGCGGCGGACCGCGGCCGGGGACTCGGGCCGCACCGCGTCCGCGACCGCGAACGCCGCGAACGCCCTCCCCTCCTCGACCAGGAACACCACGGACTGGCCGCGCTCCGCGGCCTCGCGCGAGAACGCGTCGAGCTCGGCGGGGGGCGCGACGCCGAGCCGCCGGAGCAGGTTCGGCCCGCCGACGTGCCGCTCGCGCCCGTCCACCCGCGCGCGCACGCCGTGGCCCGGGATGGCCGCGAACGCCTGCGCCTCGGGGACGGCGAGGCCGCGCTCGCGCGCCGTGCGCACCACGGCCTGCGCGACCGGGTGCTCCGAGTCGCGCTCCACGGCGGCGGCCACGCGCAGCGCCTCGTCCTCGCCCATCCCGGCGGTGGACCGCACGCCGACCACGCGGTGCTCGCCGAGGGTGAGCGTCCCCGTCTTGTCGAAGACGATCGTGGTGAGGCGCCTCGCCTCCTCCAGGCCCCGCCGATCGCGCACGAGCAGGCCCGAGCGCGCGCCGAGGGTGGTCGAGATGGCGATGACGAGCGGGATGGCGAGCCCGAGGGCGTGCGGGCAGGCGATGACGAGGACCGTCACCACCCGCTCGACCACGAACGCGCCGGGCGCGCCGGCGAGCCGCCACGCCAGCGTGGTGAGGAGCGCCGCCGCGATGGCGGCGATCGTGAGCAGGAAGGCGGCGCGGTCCGCCAGCGCCTGCGCGCGCGAGCGCGAGGTCTGCGCGTGCTCCACCAGCCGCATGATCCCGGCGAGCGCGGTCCGCTCCCCCGTGCCGGTCACCTGCGCGCGCAGGGATCCGGCGCCGTTCACCGTACCGGCGATGACGCCGTCGCCAGGCCGCTTCTTCACCGGGCGGGACTCGCCGGTGATCATCGACTCGTCGACGGCGCTCTCGCCGGACTGGACGCGCCCGTCGGCGGGCACGCGCGCGCCGGGCCGGACGAGCACGAGGTCGCCGTCACGCAGCGCGGCGAGAGGGACCACCTCCTCGCGCCCGTCCACGACGCGCACCGCCGCCGAGGGGAGGAGCTTCGCGAGCTCCTTCAGCGCGCCCTGGGCCTGGGTGATGGACCGCATCTCGATCCAGTGGCCGAGCAGCATCACCGTGACGAGGGTGGCGAGCTCCTCCCACAACGGCATCCCGGGGTAGCCGAGCGTCACCGCGGCGCTGAAGACGAACGCGACGCCGATCGCGAGCGCGATGAGCGTCATCATGCCCGGGAGGCGGTCCTTCACCTCGCGGACGGCGCCCTGGAGGAACGGCAGGCCTCCGTAGACGAACACGACCGCCCCGAGGAGCGGCGGGATCCACGTCGACCCGGGGAACGCGGGGGCGTGCCAGCCGGTCACCGAGGTGAGCATGTGGCCCCACAGGACGGTGGGGATCGTGAGGGCGAGCGCGATCCAGAAGCGGCTGCGGAACATCGCCACGCTGTGGCCGGCGTGGCGGTCGTGCCCGCCGTGCGCGTGCTCCGCCGCGGCACGCTCGGGCGCGACTGGCCCGTGGGTCGCGGGCGCGTGCGCGCCGTGCCCGTGGCCCGCGTGAGCGCGCTGCTCCTCGCGCGCCACCTTCAGTCCTCGTCGACGTCGGCGCGCGCCCAGGGCACCGAGCGAAGCCGCTCGAACGGGATGGGCGCGCCGCTCCGCTCGCTCACGCCGTACGTCCCCGCGTCGAGCTTCGCGAGGGCTCGCTCGACCTCGGCGAGGAGCGCGCGCTCGCGCTCGACGACCCTCTGCTGGTGCTCTCCCTCCGTCGAGCGCTGCGCCACCTCCTCGAGCTCGGTGCGCTCGTCGTCCGACGGCGCGGCGCCCGCGGGCGCCGCCAGCACGCGGGCGATCCTCTCGCGCTCGACCTCGAGCGCGCGGCGTAGGGTCTCGAGCTGCGCCTTCGTGAGCACGGACGTGGAGCTCACCACGGTCCCCTCCTCTCGCCTCCGCAGATCGCGCGGGCCGCTCACTCAGATGTTTGCGCGCCGCCGCGCTGTCAACGCGCCGCGCGGTCCGCCTCGGCCGGGACGCACGGCACGAGCGCTCGCCCGTCGGGCGGCCCCGGCCGTCCACACGACGCGCACCCAAAGGAAAGGCCCCCGGCGAACCGGGGGCCTCTCGGTGCTGCCACGCTGGACGTCCGCCGCGTTACGGCTCGACGGTCGCCACGTACTTCGGCGCGTTCTTCTGGATGCCGATGATGACCGCCGACTTCACCGGGTTGTGGTCGGCGTCGAGGCGGATGGTGCCGGTGACGCCCTGCAGCGACGTGGTCTTCTCGATGGCGTCGCGGATCGCGGTCGGCGTGAGGTCCGAGGCGCGCTTCATCGCGTCGATGGCGAGGAGCGCCGCGTCGTAGCCGAGCGCGCCGAACGCGTCGGGCTTCGCGTGGTACGCGGCCTCGTACTTCTTCGCGAACTCCTGCACCACCGGCGACGGGTTCTCGACCGAGTAGTGGTTCGTGAAGAAGCTGCCGTCGAGCGCGCCCTGCGCGATCTCGTAGAGCTTCGCCGAGTCCCAGCCGTCGCCGCCCGCGAGCGCGACCTTCACGCCGAGCTCGCGGCTCTGGCGACCGATGAGCGCCACGTCGGTGTAGTAGCCGGGCACGTACACGATCTCGGGCTTCGCGAACTTCACCTTGGTGAGCTGCGCCTTGAAGTCCTGGTCGCCGGCCTTGTAGCTCACGTCGAGCACGATCTCGCCGCCGAGCTCCTTGAAGGTCTTCGCGAAGTAGTCGGCGAGGCCCATCGAGTAGTCGTTGCCCACGTCGCGCATGATCGCGGCGCGCTTCACCTTCAGGGTCTCGCGCGCGTACTTCGCCATCACGGTGCCCTGGAACGGGTCGATGAAGCAGACGCGGAACATGTACGCGCGCGTCTTGTCGCCGTCCTTCGTGACCTTGGGGTTCGTGGAGGCCGGCGAGATGGCCGGGATCTTGTTCGCCTCGGCGATGGGCGCGAGGGCGAGGGTGCTCGTCGAGCCGAGCTCGCCGATGAGCAGCGTCGCCTTCTTCTCGTTGATGGCGCGGGTGGAGGCGATGGCGGCCTCCTCGGGCTTGCCCTGCGTGTCGTAGATCTGGAGCGAGAGCTTGCGGCCCTTCACGCCGCCGGCGGCGTTCGCCTCCTCGACCGCGAGCTTCACGCCGTTGTTGGCGCCCTCGCCGAACGTGGCGATGTCGCCGGAGAGCGGCATGACGTTCCCGATGACGATCGGGGCCGCCTCCGCCTGCGCGGCCGGGGCCGCCGCCTGCTGCTGCTGCTTCCCCTCGTCCTTCTTCGAGCACGCCACGCCGGCGACGAGCGTCGCGAGCGCCACAGCGCCCAGCTTCCGCATTGGTGATTCCTCCTTGTGCCGCGTCGCGCATGCGCCAGCGGGCGCAGGGCGCGGCCCGTCACGTGCATATCACGCCGGCCGGGAAAAGGGACTCGAGCGGGCCCCGCGAGGCGTGACTCATCGCGGCATCCTGGCGCCGAGCCCGGGCGCTCACGACTTCTGCCAGACGCGGACCCAGTCGACGTCCATCCTGGTGGTGCTGGTCACGCGCGAGCCGTAGCCGCCCGCCGGCACGTACCCGGCCCAGCTCGCGTCCGCGACCTCGCAGGTGAGCTGCAGGTACTCGCTCCGGTGCGAGAGCGCCGCGGCGGTCGTCCAGGCCGGCAGCCCGTCGACGTAGAACGTGTAGCCCGTCTCCGTCCACATCACCCCGAAGACGTGCCACTCCCCCTGGATCGGCGCGTTGCCGGGGAGCGACACGACCTTCTGGACGTTCTGCCGCGAGGACGCGGTGCGATCCCAGTTGAGGTTCATCGCCGACATGTCCTTCAGCGCCGTCCAGCCGTGGTCGTCCGTCGCGCGGTGCTCGACGACGTCGATCTCCACGCCCGCCTTGCCCGGGTCGCCCATCGGATCGCCGTTCGTCGGCGAGTCGATCCAGAACGCGCACCACTCTCCCGGCGAGTCGTTGAAGCGGATGCGAGCCTCGAAGTACCCGTACGTCATCTCGACCGTGCCCTGCGTGGAGAGGAAGCCGGTGTGGTGCTTGCCGGACGCGTCGGTGTAGGTCGTGAGCGTGAGGAGGCCGTCGTGCACCTGGGCGGCGTCGGGCGTGGCGATGGCGTCGAGGCGCGGGGCGGAGAGCGCGCTCCAGGCCGACCCGAGCGCGCTGCCCTCGAACTCGTCCTGCCAGACGAGCCTGTAGCCGGGCGGCGGCAGCGCGTCGGGGTTCGTGTTCGCCGGGACCTCCGTCGGAGGCGCCGTCGGCTGCTGGCGCGGCGGCTCGGGCGGCGGCGTGAGCCCGCACGCCGCCGCGAGCATCGCCAGGGCCACCGGGATCGCACTCTCCAGCCTCGATCGCTTCACGATCTCCTCCCAGCGCGCGCTAGAACGCGAGGTTCACGCCCACCGCGAGCACGCCGTTGTGGGACCAGCTCGTCGGTCCCCAGTCGTAGTAGGTGACGTAGAAGGTGCCCGGCCTCCAGTCCCACCGGCCGAACCCGTACACGACGCGCCAGCGCGGGGTGCCCGTGGGCCCCTCGAACACGCGCGGCACCGTCCACCCGATGCCGCCCATGGCGAACCACTTCCCCGCCACCGTGAGCGTCGCGCGCGCGCTCACGTAGGGACCGCCGCCGAAGGGGACCGTTCCGCCCAGGAGCGGCGAGAGGCAGAACGCGCCGCCGCAGAGGTTCGGGCCGCGGTAGCCGAGGTTGAGCTCGGCCCCGTGCATGGCGAGCCCGTCCCCGGGCCGGACCGGCCCCCAGTTGTCGAGGTGCAGGAAGAACGTCCGGCCCCGCCAGTCGTCCCAGCCGATCCCCCACAGCATCCGCGCGTTGCCGCCGGGCGAGAACGGCGTGCCCTCGGCGCCGAAGCGCAGGAACGAGGCGCGCCAGGGCCAGAGCGTCGCGACCGCACCGGCGCCGGCGCGATCGACGCCGCGGTAGTCGGTGAACAGGGAGAGCGTGAGCGGGTGCGTGTACAGCCGGGCCCGGTGCGGCGCGGTCGAGCCCTGCGCCACCGGCGAGACCGGCAGCGCCTCGGCGCGAGCGGCCTCGGGCGTCCCCGGGTAGCACGCCCCCGCGACGCCCGGGAACGCGGCCGGGACCATGACCCCGCCGCGCCGGGCCGCGCGGGCCTGCGGCCCCCTCGGCCCGGCAGGCCACGGACCGTGCAGCGGGCCGGCGCGCGCGAACAGGATCGCCTCGAGGACGACGCCGTTCGTGTTCGCGTTGAGCGACCTGTTCATCCCGCCGCGCTCGTAGATCCCCGCGTACCAGCCGCGGGCGGGGTCGCGCGCCTGCGCGACGGCCTGGCGGAGCACGCGGGAGTACGGGTCCTCCGGGAAGAGCGCCGCCAGCGCGAACGCCGCCTTGGTGGAGAGCGCGCGGAACCGCCCGGCGTCCCCGCCGTCGGGCGTGAGCGCCTGCCAGGGGCCGCCGTCCGCCCAGATCGCGCCGTACACGAACCACGGCGCCTCGTCGACGTGGTCCTCGCTCGCGGCCGTCGGCACGCCGGTCTGCTCCCAGCGCCGTCGCTGCACCTCGAAGATCCGCCGCAGGAGCTCGCCCCGCTCGCCCCCGCGCCCGAGCTCGAACGCGCCGAGCACCCACGGATCGGTCACGAGGGCGTTCACGGCCCCGAACCGCCGCCTGTCGCGCGTGTCGTGGCGGACGGGGACGCCCAGGATCGGGGTGTCCGCTGCGAAGCGGTCGTAGTCGCGCGCGCGGGACACCGCGAAGCCGAGCCGGGCGAAGCTCTCCGCGGCGTACTGCTCGTACCCGAGCCGCCCTTCCTGGACGACCTGCACCTTGCCGCCCGCGTCGACGATCGCGCCGTGCAGCTCGCCGTCGCCGAGGAGCCGGCAGTAGCGCCAGCGCGCGAGGACGCGCGCCACCCCGGCGCGGTGCTCCGGGGCGCGCTCGGCGAGGATCGTCAGGGCCGAGGCCAGGCGGGCGAGGTCGATCGCGGAGAAGCCGATGCCGGTCGCGGTCGGCTTGTTCGCGTAGTCCGCCATCCGGCCCGTCGCGGCGTCGTACGTCTTGTTCGGCAGCTCACCCTGGAAGAGCGGCTGCATGGCCAGGGTCCAGAGGAGCGTGTCGATGCGCGCGTCGAAGGTGGAACGCTCGACGAGACCGAGGTCGCGCGCGGCGAGCGTCGCGAGCACCGTCGAGCCGAGATCCCACATCGTCGTGTTCGGGTAGCCCTCGACCGAGTTCACGAGCCCGGTCGCCGGGTGGTAGTTCCGCTCGAAGTACCGCCAGGCGATCTGCGCCGCCTCGAGCTCGGGATCGACGGGGCGTGCCGGCTCCGCGGGAGGTGGCGCCGCCGGCTCGGACGGCGGAGGGATCTCCGACGCCGGCTCCGCGGCGGGGGCCTCCGGTGCGACGGCGGTGGGCGGCTGCGCCCCCCCGCCCGGCTCGGCCGCCGCCGCGGTTTCCGCCGCGGGCGGCGCGGGAGCTTCCGCGCGGACGGCGCCGCGTGGCGCGATCGCGAGCGCGGCGGCGAGGACGGCGGCGAGGACGCGGTCGCTCACCGGCGGGCCTCCGGGGCCTCCGGGGCCTCGGGCTCCTCGGGCCGGAGCCACGGACCGCGCGCGCGGTACGCGAGCGCCTCCAGCACGAGCGCGTTGGTGTTGAGCGACAGCGCCCGGTTCACCGCGCCGTCCTGGTCGTAGCGCCCGGCGTAGAGCCCGCGCGCGTCCACGAGCTCCCGGGCCGCCGCGGCGAGGCGATCCGGGTACTCGCCGTCGAACAGCACGCCCCAGCCCACGGCCGCCTTGGTGGAGAACCCGAGGTCCTGCGGGACGGGGGTGCCGTCGGGCGCGAAGGCGGTCCAGCGCTCGTCCCCGTTCAGCACCGCCGAGTAGGCGAACCACGGCGCGCGGTCGAGCGCGTCCTCGGAGATCGCGGTGAGCTTCCCCGTCGTCGCGAAGCGCCGCTCCTGGACGCGCACGAGCGCCCGCGCGATGGGGAGCGTCGTCGCGTCGAACCCGTGCTCGAGGGCGTCGAGGATCCAGGGCTCGGAGAGGACGGCGGCGTGCGTGCCGCCGTACCGGCGCGGGTGGCGATCGTCGTGCGGGATCCGTTGCCCGAGGACCTCCGAGAACGCGAGGTGGGCGCGGTAGTCGATCGCGCGTGCGACCGGCACGCCCCAGGGCAGGAGCGCCTTGGCGGCGTACTGCTCGTAGCCGAAGCGGCCTTCCTGGTACCTCTCGACGGCGCCGTCCGCCCGCCGCTGCGCGCCGACCAGGGCACCCCCGTCGCTGAGCGCCCCGAGCCGCCAGCGCGAGACCGCGCGGCGCACGAGCGGCGTCAGCTCGGGGTGGCGCCAGGTCACGATCCACAGCGGGACGAGGACGCGGGCCACGTCGAGAGCAGACCAGCCGATCCCGTTCGGCGCCGGCCGGTTGTCGTACCCCACCATCTCGAGCGTGCGCGTGTCGTACGCCTTGTTGGGCAGCTTGCGATCGAACAGCGGGATCGCGCGGAGCGACTTCAGCGCCCGGCGCAGACGGAGCGCCGCCGCGTCCGTCGAGATGACGCCGAGGTCCTCCGCGGCGAGGATCGCCATGAGCTGCGAGCCGGTGTCCCACATGGTGGTGGACGGGTAGCCCTCGACCGAGCCGGCGAGGCCGGTCGCCGCGTCGGTGTTGCGCTCGAAGTAGCTCCAGGCCGCGCGCGCCATCCGCCGCTCGTCCGCGTCGAGCGGCGCGGGCCGGCGGAGCGCGAGCGCCTCGTCCGAGGCCAGCGCGGCGAGCCCCGGGGCCGGCCCGGACTCGGCGCGCGCGAGCTTCCCGGCGTAGTGCACCGTGAAGATCGCGGCGGCGAGCCCGACGAGGAACGCGAGGTGTGAGCGCGCGGTGAGGAGTCCACCCCAGAAGCTCAAGCGACGACCTCCTTCTGCCGCCTCGGCACGAGCGCCGCCATGACGAACGGCGCGAGGCAGGCGGCGTTGTGCAGGCTCCAGAACAGGTTCGCGGCGTACGCGGTCGCCTCGCCGGGCGCGGCCAGCGGTCGCGTGAGGAGCACGCCCCGGTAGACGAGCCCGGCCGCAATCGCGCCGAGGAGCACGAGGTGCGGCACGACGAGCCCGAGCGGGCGCCGCGCCGACGCGATCTTGGGCGTGACGGGGAACCGCAGCGGGCGCCGGGCGACGACGTGGACGAGCGCGCGGAGGTTCAGCCAGAACGAGGCGAGGTGGTACTGCTCGCCGCGCCAGGTCGGCACGCCCCAGGTCCCGACCATCACGGCGAGCCGGCTCGTGAGGAGGAACGGCACGATGCGGACGGCGAACTCGCCGTCGTACGCCCGCACGGGCGTCACCCCCGCGAAGAAGAACGCGAGCGGCGCGAGCATGAGCGGGAGGACCCACAGCGGCGCGAGGTACGCGTACATCGTCGCGCCGTACATCACCTTCTGCCAGGCGGTGAGGCGGCGCAGGCGCAGCGGGTTGTCGTGGAGCGCGATGTCGAGCGTCCCGCTCGCGTACTTGAAGCGCTGGATGCTCCAGGCGAGCAGGTCCTGCGGCGAGAGCATGCGGGTGAGGACCCGCGGGTGGTAAACGGAGCGCCAGGGTCGCGGCGCCGCGTGGAGCCTGATGCTCGTGTAGATGTCCTCGGAGACGTGGAACTCGTACGGCGTGAGCTCGATGCGGCGCGCCGCCTGCGACGCGAGCGCGGTGGCGAGCGTCGCGCGGCGGGCGCGGTCCGGCACCCGCTCCGTGATCGGGCGAACGGCCGCCTCGACCGCGGCGCCGAACTCCGTCAGGGCGCCCTCCATCACCGCCTCGCGGCGGTGCACGCTGCCCGCGCCGCAGCAGAAGGCCGCGTTGCACCAGTTCCGGCAGCGCTGGACCACGTGGTAGAAGGCGCGCGGATCCGACCCGAGCCGGTCCGCGCCGACGGCGATCGGCCCGAACGCCGCCTCGATCGCGCGACCGACGGCGCGGCCGGCGCGCCCGAGCCGCGCGCGGCGCGCGAGCCAGTCCGGGAGGCGCACGCCCGGGTCGAGGTCGTAGAAGGACTGCGGCGTCTGCACCCAGGCCACGCTCGGATCCCGGAAGTACCCGAGCGTCTCCTCGAGCAGGGCGGGGAGGGGCCGCGTGTCCGCGTCGCAGATGACGACGAGGTCGCCGTCGCTGTGCTCCAGCCCGTTGCGGAGGTTGCCCGCCTTGTACCCCTCGTTCGTCGCGCGGCTGAGGTAGCCGACCCCCTCCTCCCCGGCCATCCGGCGCATCTCGGGCCGGCGCCCGTCGTCGAGCACGTACACGCGCACCGTGAGCGGGAACGGGTAGGTGAGCTGCTTCGCGTCGCGCACGGACAGGCGCACGAGCCCGACCGGCTCGTCGTAGGTCGTGAGCATCACGTCGACCTTGATGGGCCGGTCGTGAGGGAGCGGCTCGTCGCGGAGCTCGTTCACCGTGCGCGGCGCCGGCTGCGCGGGGGGATCCTCGGCGCGCCAGATCGACAGGAAGAAGAGGACCGCCCCGAGGTACGCGAGGGTCTCCGCCGCCGCGATGACGACGGCGAACCCGAGCGCGTCCGGGTTGAGCGACGCGGTCCAGCGCCAGGCGAGATACCAGCCCCCCAGCACCGTGGCGAGGACCGCCAGCACCTGGAAGGCGAAGTTCCGCACCGCGTCGCCGCGCGCCCGCACGCCGGGCGCGGCGGTCTCGGGCTCGATCCGCGGAACGTACGAGGCGTCCAAGGCGATCACTCCCCGACGGCGGCGGCCAGATCGTCGAACTGCGGGAAGAGCTCGTCGAGCCGCGTCCGCTCGAGCAGCGCGCGGACGGACGGCGAGGCGTGGACGAGGCGCAGCTCGGCGCCGGCGTCCATCGCCTTGAGGAGCGAGATGAGCGCCGCGATCGCCGAGCCGTCCATGGCCGCCACGTGCTCGAGCGAAACCACGACGCGCCGCCGCCCTCGCACCTGGTCGGCGACCCGCGCGCGCAGCTCCAGCGCGCACTCGGCGTCGAGCCGCGGCGCGAGCGGCGTGACGACGAGCGATCCGTTCCTGTGAGCGAAGCGGAGATGGAGCATGCGTGAGGATCCGGGCGGCCCCCCGCCGCACCGCATCCGCTCTGCAAACTGGAACGTCGCCCGGACGACGCAAGGGTTGACCGTTTCATCCGACCCTCGCCGGGAAGGCGCGCCGGGAGGCCCGGGCGCTGCGCACGTGGGAGCGTGGGCTCGCCGGCTCGCGCCTTCAGCGCAGCGTGCTAAACGGCCCTGTCGTCAGGGTCTTCGCCAGGGGTGGGCGTCAGCGAACGCTGACGAGGCTCGCGACGCGAAAAGGTCCTGCAGCGGACGCTCGCCCGCGGCGCGCGCGCCCCGTCGGGCGCGACCTCGCACGGGGTTCGGCCACCCGACTTCCCGGAGAGCGCTCGGTCCGCGTCGCGCGTGCTCGAGGCCTCGCTCGCTCGCGCCTGCAGCCAGCCGCCGCGCAGGCGGAGCCCCGCCAGCCCTCAGCCGTGGCCGAAAGAGGCGCCGATCACCGGGAGTCGCCGCCGGAGTCCCGGTCCGAATCCCGCCAGACGCGCCGCAGCCGGAGGAGGGAGAGCGCGACCGCCCCGAACGCTGCCACGATCGCCGCCGCGGCGGTGATCCACGGCGCGCCGAGCGACGGGAACGACGACGCGAGGACCCGCGGGACGAGCCCGACCGCGATCACCGCGAGGAGCCCCAGCCCGCCCACCTGGAGGAGCCCCAGGACGGTGAAGGCCCTTCGCCGCTCGGCCTCCTCCGCTCGCTGATCTCGCTTTTCGTCGGGTTCGCGCATGGTGGGTCCTTCCGGGCCTGCGGGACGCAGCTCGGCGTCATCGCCGCGCGGCGACGGCGGCGCGCTAGGGAGCGGCCCCGCGCGTCATGCCGGCCAGCGGGACCCGCCGGCGGTACCCCTCGAGCGCGGCGCGCGCGGCGTTCGCGTTCGCCGGATTGCCCGAGGCCTCCAGGATCGCGACCGCCCTCTGCTCCTGCTCGATCGCGCCGTCGAAGTCGCCGGTCGCCGCGTAGGCGACCGCGAGCGTCTCGAGCGAGCCCGGATCGCGGTCACCCGTCTCCTCCACCGCCGCGCGCGCGAGGCGCACCGCCTCGGGCGGATCGCGCAGGCTCGCGTCGGTCGCCAGCAGGAGGGCGAGGTGCTGCTTCGGCGCGGCGAGGTCCGGGGCGAGCTCCACGGCGCGGCGGAGCTGCGCCACGGCGTCCCCGGTGCGGCCCAGCATCGCCAGCGAGACCGCGAAGCGATCGCGCAGCGTCGCGTCCAGGGGCGACACCTGGAGCGCGTCCTCGTAGTGCTCCGCCGCCTCGCCCGTCAGCCCCTCCGCCTGCAGGATGTCGGCGAGCATCCTGTGGGCGGGTGCGAGGGCGGGGTCCTCGGCGAGCGCCTCGCGCAGCGCCGCGGTCGCGTCCGCCGTGCGCCCGCGCAGCGCGAGGACGCGGCCGAGATCGACGCTCGCCTCGACGAGCAGCGGGGACGCCTGGAGCGCGGCCCGGTAGAGGGCGATGGCGTTCTCGTAGTCCCCCCGCAGGTCGAGCCCCAGCGCGTGCGCGAAGATCGCCTCTCCGACGATCTGGTGGACCACGCCGAAGTCCGGCGCGTCGGTGAGCGCCCGCCAGAGCAACCCCTGCGCGCCGGTCGTCCCGCGCGCGTCGCCGACGAGCCCGTCGAGGAGATCGCCGACCGCCCGCGAGCTCGCCTCGAGCGCCGCGGCGTCCCCGCCGACCAGCGCGACGTCCCGGAGGCCTCTCCGGCGAAGCTGCGAGATCTCGGCGAGGTTCCCGGTGACCCGCTCGGCGTCCGCGCCGGCGAGCGCTCCGGGCGGGTAGAACTCGAGGATCGGGCGCTCGCGAGAGTTCGTGGTGCTCCCGCCGGACACCCAGGCGCGCAGCGCCGCCGTGTCCGCGACGAGCAGGCTCGCCACGTCGGTGGCGCGGCGCCAGCCGTAGCGGCGGAGGTCGTCGGTCTCCGGCGCGTCGAGGACGCGCTGGACGTGGGCCATGTCGAGGGTCAGCGCCTGCTTCGAGCCGACGAGGAAGCTCGAGTGATGGCCCAGCCACATGTACGCGTGGGGGAACACGCCCGTGAAGGTGCGGACGATGATCTGCAGGTCCTCCGGCTCGACGTCGAGCGGCACCCACTGGATCATCGTCCCGTCCGCGGCGAGGTGGTCGAGCGCGCTCCGGTAGTAGTCGCTCGAGTAGAAGAGCCCGTTCCCAGCGTGCCCCGAGCGCGACTTGCCGTCCGAGATGATGGCGTCGTAGCGGGCGCGGCTGCGCTCGAGGTAGTTGACCCCGTCGTCGTTCACGACGCGGATGGCGGGGTGCTCCAGGGCGCCGCCGTTCCAGGGCGCGAACTCGCGCGCCGCCTCGATGACCGAGGGGGAGAGCTCGACGCACTCGACGCTCGCGACGCCCGGATGGCGCGCGACCTCGCCGACCAGGATCCCCGTCCCGAGCCCGATCGACAGCACGTGCTCCGGGGTCCTCCGCGAGAGCATGAAGGGCAAATGGGCGAGGACCTGCTGCTTCATGTCCACGCCAGCGCTGCTCTGGCCGATCGTGACCCCGTCCACGGCCATGACGAGCTGCCGCCCGTCCCGCGCGCGCCGGAACACCTTCACCGTCGAGACCGGCCCCTCCTGATAGAAGAGCACCGGATCCAGGGCCTCGCCGCCGCTGGCGGGCAGCGGCTGGGGCCGCCACGCCCACAGGAGGACGACGCTGCTGCACAGGCACACCGCGACGGGCGCCGCCCGGAGCAGCCTCGCTCGCCAGGGGCTCCGCTTCAGCTCCTCGGAGAGCCCCCAGCCCGCGCCGAAGAGGTTGAACGTGGCGACGAGCGCGATGCCCTTCTGCATCCCGAGCAGCGGCAGCACCACGAACCCGCCGAGCGCCGCTCCGGCGACGTTCCCCAGGGTGTTCGCGCCGTAGAGCTGGCCGAGGCGCCGGCCCAGCGTGTCCACCGAGCGCGCCCAGATCACCGCCGCGATGGGCAGCGTCGAGCCGATGAGCGTCGTCGGCACGATCATGATGAGGAAGCTGAGGGCGAACCTGCCCCACAGGGCGGTGGTCCAGCCCGGCTCGGCGGCCTCGAACCAGCGCTTCCCGTACTCGAGCACCCAGCGGGTCAGGGGGATCGTGGCGAGCGTAGACGCCGCGATGGCGACCTGGATCCAGCCGAGCGTGCGGCGCGGCTGGCGCAGGCGATCGACGAACGCCCGCGCGACGAGGCTGCCGAGCGAGATGCCGACGAGGAACGTCGAGAGCATCGTCACGAAGGCGTACGTCGAGGTGCCGACGAGGACGGCGAGCATCCGCGTCCAGAGCACCTCGAGGCACAGCGAGGCGACGCCCGAGAGCATCATGACGACGAGCAGCCGCCGGTCGGTGCTGCCGGGCGCCGCGTCGGAGACCCCCGGCGCGGACCGCGGCTCGGACGTGCGGGAGGGCTCGGCGCCCGGCGCCCTGCGACGAAGGGCGGCGACGCCGAGCGCCGCGACGCCCACGGCGCAGTTCACCGCCACCGCGATCCACAGCGTCCCGTGGACGCCCAGCGCGCGGATGAGCACGAAGCCCGCGGCGACGCTGCCCAGCACCGCGCCGGCGGTGTTGAGCCCGTACAGGAGGCTCAGCCCGCGCCCGAGGTTCCCGATGCGCTGCACGAGCGCGCGGGTGATCGCGGGCAGGGTCGCCCCCATGAGCAGCGTGGGCGGGAGCACCACCACGGACGCGAGCACGATCCGGAACAGGAGCAGGGCCGGCGAGCCCGGCGGGAGCTGGGCGGCGGCCCACGTGTGCACGGGGTGGAGCAGGCGGATCGCCACGGTGCCGGCGATCGCCGTGGCGGCGATCCCGAGCTCGAGCCACCCGTAGACGCGGAGCGGGTCGCGACTCCGATCCGCGACCGGGCCGAGCGCCCATCCCCCGAGCGCGAGGCCGCCGAGGTACGTGGCGAGGACGGCCGTGATCGCATGGATGCTGACGCCGAAGACGTCGTTCAGCATGCGCGACCAGACGACCTGGTAGACGAGCCCGGCCGCACCGGAGACGAGGAAGATCGCGGAGACGACTGCGAGATCGCGTCGGCGTTGCATGGAGCGCGGACTGTACCCGTTCGGCGCGGCCGACCCAAGCCGCGCCGTGCCGCCGCCCGGCGGCTCCCCGCGACTGCGGAGAGGCGGGCGAGCGCCCGCGCGCCCTACCCCGCCCGCACGGCAAGCCGCTCCCGCGCGGCCCTCCCCGCGCGAGCGGAGCGCGCCGCCTCAGCGACCGCGGCGGACGACGAGGGCGACGAGGAACATCCCGGCCGCGATCGAGATGATCACGGGGCCGGTCGCCCGGTGGAGGCGCGAGGCCAAGAGCTCGCCGGCGAGCGTGGAGGTGACCGCGACGCCGACCGAGATCGCGAACATCTGGTCGAGGGTGCGCGCGAGGTGCTTCGCCGTCGCGGCGGGGATGATGACGAGCGAGCCCATGAGCAGGACGCCGAGGTAGCGAAGCCCGAGGGCCACGGTGAGCGCGAACGCGAGGAGGAAGAGGAGCTCGAGGCGCGCGACGCGGATCCCGGAGGTCCGCGCGATGTCGGCCGAGACCAGCGTGATGACGAGCCGGTTCCGCTGCGTGAGGACGAACGCGACCACCGCGGCGGCGCCTGCGAGCCCGAGCGCCAGCTCCCACCCGCCGAGGGTCCCCGGCGCGCCGAGGAGCGCGTCAACCAGCTCGTCTCCGGTGGCGAGCATGCTCCCGAGCGCGAGCGCGAGCGAGAAGACCACGCCGATGACCGTCTCGGTCGAGCTGCGGGTCTGTCGCTCCAGCCCCCAGACCAGGAGCGTGCCGGCGAACAGGGCCGCGAGCCCGCCCAGCACCGGATGGAAGTGGAACACCAGGGCGAGCCCGATGCCGGGCAGCGCGACGTGGGACATCGCGTCCGACGCGAGCGCCATCCGGCGCATCAGCGCGAAGCAGCCGACGAGGCCGGCGGCCACCGCCATCCCGATCGAGAGCGTGAGCCCGGTCCACTGCATCAGTGGTGATGGTACTTGAGCGGCGTGCCGTACACCTGCTCGATCCGCTCGGGCGTCAGGATCTCCTCCGGGGCCCCGAAGCACGGCGCCTCGCGCGAGAGGCACAGCACGTTCGTGGCGTACCGGTAGACCACGCTCAGCTCGTGCGAGATGAGGAGCAGCGTGAGCCGCTCGGTCTCCTGGACCCGGTGGATCATCTCGTACAGCCGCTCCTCGCCGGGCTCGTCCACGCCCGCCGTGGGCTCGTCGAAGAGGAGGACCGTGGGCTCGCCCAGGAGCGCGGACGCGAGGAGCAGGCGCTGGAACTGGCCACCGGAGAACGCCCCGATGGCCAGGTCCGCGGCGCTCGGCGGCAGGTTCACGAGCTCGAGGGCCCGCGCGAGGTCGGCGCCGGGGGCACCCGACACGTGGGCCTTGGCGCGGAGGAAGTCGCGCCCGGTGACGGGGAGGTCGCGCTCGATGTCGAGCTTCTGCGGCACGTACCCGATGCGCGTCCCGGGCGCCCAGCGGACCACGCCGCCGTGCGGCAGCGCCCCGATGAGCGCCCGGAAGAGGACCGTCTTCCCAGCGCCGTTCGGCCCGATCACGGCGAGGGCGCTGCCGCTGCGGACGCTGAAGCTGAGCTCGCGCAGCACCTCGGTCCCGCCGAGCCGCACCGAGAGCCCCTCGACCTCGAGCGCGTTCTCCATGCCTCAGCCCCTCTCCTCGGGCCGCCCATCACGAGCGGCCGACGCCCGGCCGACGGCGGCCCTCGCGACGGCGAGCCCCGCGAACGCGCACAGTGTGCCCCACGCTGCGCCGGCGAGCACGTCCGTCGGCCAGTGCACCCCCACGTACACGCGGCTCAGCGCGACCGCCGCGGCGATCGCCAGCGCCGCGACCCCGGCGCGCCGGTCCGCCGCCCACGCGACGACGCCCATGGCGAAGAAGTTCGCCGCGTGGAGGCTCGGCAGCGACCCGACGTCGCTCGCCGGCGCGAGCCACCGCACCGCTTCACCCAGCGCGAAGCACGGACGCATCCTGGCGAACAGCGGCCGGAGGACCCGCGCCCCGAGGAAGTCGCTCGTCGCGAGGGCCGTCGCGAAGGCGACCAGCAGCGCGCGCCGCCTCGTCCCGCTGGCGACGAGGATCGCGACGACGATCGCCGCCCCGACGACGGCTCCGAACCACCGGCTGGAGAGCGCCACCGCGAGCGCGTCGAGCACGCGCCCGCCGTCGAGGTTCAGGGCCCGGAAGATCTCCTCCTCGAGTCGCGTGTGGTGGTCGGACGTCATGCGTTCCTTCATTTCACGAGACGCGCCTCCTGCCTACGCCTTGGGGGCAGGGGGCGGCGGGAACGCGACCCGGAGGCGGACGGAGACGTCGACCGTTCCCTCGCGGTGCCCCCAGTGCCGAACCGCGGCCCGGGTGCGCACGCTCATGCCATGAAGACGCTGCTCAAGCTGGGCGCGGGCGTCGGTCTCTGCGCGGGTGCGTACGCGCTGCTCGTTCGCCCGCGCATGCTCCGGTGGGGCGCGACGCGAGAGGAGGTCCAGAGGCGATCCCCGGGCGACGACCTCCTTCCGGACGGCAAGCGCGGCTCGACCATGGCCGTCACCCTGGACGCCGCGCCCTCCGCCGTGTGGCCATGGCTCGTGCAGATGGGGTTCGGCCGAGCGGGGTGGTACAGCTGGGACCGTCTCGATCACTTCGGCCGGCCGAGCGCGAGCCAGATCCATCCGGAGTGGCAGTCGCTCTCCGTCGGAGACCGTCTGCCCGCCACTCCGGACGGCAGGTACTGGTTCGACGTGGCGGCGGTGGATCCCGGGCGCTTCCTCGCGCTGCGCGTCCTCACCTCCGGCGGTCGCCAGCACGACTCGGCGGATCCGCGGCCACGCTCCGCGAAGGACTTCGTCGATTCGCTCTGGGCGTTCCAGCTCGACGAGCTGCCCGGCGGGCGGACGCGGCTCGTCGTGACCGTCCATTCCGCCGGCCGGCCGCGGCTCCGCGACACCGCGCTCGGCTTCGTCTTCTGGGAGCCCGCCCACTTCATCATGCAGACCCGCCAGTTCACGAACCTCGCGCGCCGAGCCGGGGGCGCGCTCCGCGAAGCGCGGCGAGAGCGCTCCGCGGGGCCGCCGGATGAGGTGCCGCTCGCGCCGCACCCGCAGACCTGACGAGGCGGGACCGCCGCCCTCAGAGCGCCACAGCGCGTCAAGCTGAACCGGTCTCGGAAGCCACGGGACCCGGCTCGCTCCGCCGCAGCCTCATCTGGCTGCGGGCTGCGCTTGTCCCCGGTCACGAGCCTCGACGCCGCGCCGCGCTGTGCGAGCTTCGCCTGATCGCCGACAAGCTTTTTCTCCGCACAATGCGGCAGCGTGCCTCATCCCCTCCAGGATTGCTTCACAAGTAGTCTCGTAGCCTGATCGGCACCGCCGTCCCCACACAGAGGTCCTCCATGCGCCAACTGCTCGCCGCGACGATCGCGGTGTGTTGCGTCGTCGTCTGCCTGAGCTGCGGCTCGGGCGTCCCGGGCAAGGACGAATCGTCGACCGCGACCGCCGGCCGCTTCTCGATCACGGTGCAGGGCGCAGAGCGCGCTCAGGAGGCGGCTGCCGCCGGGCGGAGCGACCGTGGCGCCGAGGAGCCCCCGACGTCGGCTCCGGGACGCCTCATCGTCAAGTTCCGGGACACGCTCGGCGAGCCCGCCGACGTCATCCACCGGTTCGGCCTGAGGTTCGCGGCGAACGCGCGCTCCGGCGGCGCCGACCTGGACCGGCTCGACGCCGAGTACCGCGTGAGCGCGGTGAGGCCGGTGTTCTCGTCCCTCTTCGCGCGCGCGATCTCCGCCCCTGGCAAGGGCGCGATCGCGGATCGGCGGAGGAAGCTCCTCGAGACGGTGAACGCGTCCAGGGCCCGGTTCGCCGCGAGGGCTTCGCGCGCAGGACGCGCCGAGCTCCCGGACCTGGTCCGCACCTACGTGTTCGAGGTCCCCGCGGACACCGACGTCGCGAAGATGGCGCTCGATTACGCGGCCAACCCGAACGTCGAGTACGCCGTCCCGGATCGCCTCGCGAAGACGCAGGCCCTCCCGGACGATCCGTATCTCCAGTCCTCCGGCTCGTGGGGACAGGCCTACGGCGATCTCTGGGCCCTCGCCAAGATCGGCGCACCGGCCGCCTGGGACGTCGCGACGGGCGCCGGCTCCGTGGTCGCGGTCGTGGACACGGGGCTCGACTACAACCACCCCGACATCGCCGCGAACGTGTGGGCCAACCCGGCCGAGCTCGGCGGCGTTCCGGGCGTGGACGACGACGGGAACGGCTACGTGGATGACGTCCGCGGATGGGACTTCGCCTACGGCGACGCCGACCCGATGGACCGGATGGGCCACGGAACCCACGTCTCGGGGACGATCGCCGCAGCCGGGAACAACGGCGCCGGGGTGATCGGGGTCGCGTACCAGGCCCGGATCATGCCGGTGAAGGGGCTCGACGACTCCGGCTACGGGCCGTTCTCGACCCTCGCGGCCGCCGTCACGTACGCCGCGATGAACGGCGCGGACGTGATCAGCAACAGCTGGGGCTGCTACGGCACCGGCTGCACCGACGCCGCCATCGCCGACGCCGTCGCGCTGGCGCGGAGCCTCGGCTGCGTGATCACGTTCGCCGCCGGCAACGACGACGCCGACGTCAAGGATGCCTTCCCCGCGAAGCTACAGGACGTGATCACGGTCGCGGCGTCCGGCGCCGACGACTCGAAGGCGTCCTTCTCGAACTGGGGCTACCTCGTCGACGTCGCCGCTCCCGGCGGCGGCCCCGACGCCGCCTCCCCCTACGCCGCGGCCCGCAACATCCTCTCGCTGCGCGCCGCGGGCACCGGCGATGCGAACCTCGTCGTCGGCGGCAGCTACCTCCGGCAGGCCGGCACGTCGATGGCGACGCCTCACGTCTCCGCCGTCGCCGCGCTGGTGCTGTCCGCCAACCCGCAGCTGACGGTGGCGCAGGTCGAGTCGATCATCCGTCACACGGCGCGCGACGCGGTCGGGGACCCGGCGCTCGACACCGCGGGGTACGACCCATACTACGGGTGGGGCAGGCTCGACGCCGCCGCCGCGGTCGCCAGGGCGTTCGATCCGCCGGCGGACCCGCCCCTCCTGAAGGTGCTCGCGGAGCCGCTGGAGTTCGACGTCCCGGCGACGGCGTGCGCGGGCCAGCAGTGGACGCTGCCGGTGGACGTCTACAACCTCGGCGGCGGTACGCTGAGCTGGTCGGCGGACGCTCCCGCCTGGCTCACCGTGCAGGCCTCCACGGCGACGACGCCTTCGTTCACGTCCGTCTCGTTGAGTCGCCTCGAGGACGCGACCGGCGTCCTGACGATCCACTCTCCCGAGGACCCGGGTGGCTCCACGGCGCTGCCGGTGATCGCGCGCCTGGCCTCCGGCATCACGATCAGCAACTGCAGCACCGCCCTTTCGAAGGCGTACTCCACCCAGCAGTGGGATCCCTTCCACCACCTCAGCACGCAGCCCCCTGGCGTCCCTGACGGCGCCGGAGGGGCGTTCTACGTCTGGACCGACACGCGGTACGGGAACCCCGATCTGTTCATGCAGCGGGTGGACGCCTCCGGGAATCCGCTCTGGAGCACGGACGGGATGGCGTTGACCTCCGCCTCGCCGGGAGCGGAGATCCGCCCCGCGATCGTCTCCGACGGAGCAGGAGGCGCGATCGTCGCCTGGGTCGAGGGCGCCAACACGGGCAACGTCTACGACAAGCACATCCGGGCCCAGCGAGTGAGCGCCACCGGGCAGAAGCTCTGGGGGACCTACGGGGTCTGGGTGTGTCAAGCCTCCGGAGGACAGGAGCGGCCGACCCTGCTCTCCAAGGGCAGCGGGACGGCGATCGTCGCCTGGACGGACTATCGCAACGGCAATGCGGACATCTACGCGCAGAAGATCGACGCGAGCGGAACGATCGCGTGGCAGACCGACGGCGTTCCGGTGGTGCAGGCGGCCAGCTCCCAGTCCGAAGTCGCGATCGCGACGGACAACTACGGCGGCGCGATCCTGACCTGGGTCGATGCGCGCACGGGATACCAGACCGTCTACGCCCAGCGCCTGACCTCGCTCGGCCAGGCGCTCTGGGCTCAGAACGGCCTGCTCCTCACGCCGGAGACGTCGATGACCCCGGGCGTGCCGGAGATCGCCCTCGGGCCCAGCATCCTCCCGGATGGCCAGGGCGGCGCGATCATCGCCTGGCACGACTTCCGGAACTTCCCCTTCAAGCCCGGCCCCAACTTCCTCTCGCGGAGCGACCTCTACGCGGTGCGGGTGGACCACCTCGGCCAGAGCCTCTGGACGCCCGGCGGCGTTCCGCTCACGTCGGGCCTGACCGCCACTCCGAGCACCTTCGTGCCCGGCTATTCTCCCTCCCGGCTCACGATGGCGCCGGACGGCCGTGGCGGCGCGTTCGTGGTGTGGCACGACAGCCGTAACGCCAGCTGGGACGTGTACACGCAGCGGTTCGACCGAGACGGGAACCGGCTGTGGGGCACGGACGGCGTGCCGGTCACGACGGCGGCGGGCAATCAGCTCTCGCCGTCCGTCGCGTCGGACGGCGCGGACGGCGCGGTGTACGCGTGGAGCGACGATCGGCCGGGCCACCAGGACGTGTTCGTGCAGCGCCTCGGGCCGACGGGCGCGCCGCTCGCGCCGCCGAACGGCCTGTGGATCGAGGGCAAGCCGGGGGACCAGTCCTATCCGTACGTCGTGCCGCTCGCGCGCGGCAAGTTCCTCGTCACGTGGGACGATTCGAGCAACTGCGCTCCCACGGGGTGGTGCGCCGGGACCGGCATCGACTTCGTCGGCAAGGTGATCGACATCGGGACGGGGTTCCTGCTCGACGTCTCCCTCACCGGCGACGGCGTGGGGACGGTCACCTCGACTCCGGCCGGGATCTCCTGCGGCGTCACGTGCTCGGCCGACTTCGCGGCCGGCACGTCCGTCACGCTCACCGCCCAGCCGGCGTCCGGCTCGATCTTCTCCGGCTGGAGCGGCGCCTGCGCCGGCACGGCTCCGACCTGCACCGTCAGCATGGACGCCGCGCGGACGGTGGCCGCGAGCTTCTCGCTCGCGAGCTATCCGCTCACCGTCGAGCTCTCGGGCTCGGGACAGGGCACCGTGACGGGCGACGGGATCTCCTGCCTGACCCCTGGGGCGGCGGGGTGCACGGCCACGGTCCCCAACACGTCGCCGCCGGCGACCGTGACGCTCACCGCGACGCCGACCGCGCCGTCGGTCTTCGCGGGCTTCACCGGGTGCACGTCGGTCTCCGGGAACGTCTGCACGGTCTCGATGACGGGGGCGAAGACGGTGACCGCGACGTTCCACTCGGTCGCGCTCCTCACGGTGAGGACGTCCGGGCTGGGGCGCGGGACGGTGACGGGCGAGGGCATCGCCTGCACCACCGGCTCGACGGACGGGTGCACGGCCTCGGAGCCCCTCACCTCGCCGGCGACGACCGTGACGCTCACGGCCACGCCGGACGCGACCTCGCTCTTCTCGAGCTGGACCGGCTGCACCTCCGTGTCCGGGAACGTCTGCACGGTCTCGATGACCGGCGCGAGGACCGCGACGGCGACGTTCCAGCCGGCGACCTGGCTCCTCACGGCGAAGACGGCCGGAACCGGGCGCGGGACGGTGACGGGCGAGGGCATCGCCTGCACCACCGGCTCGACGGACGGTTGCACGACCTCGGTGCCCAACACGACGCCTGCGACGACCGTGACCCTCACGGCGACGCCGGACGCGACCTCGGTCTTCTCGACCTGGAGCGGCTGCACCTCGGTGTCCGGGAACGTCTGCACGGTCTCGATGACCGGCGCGCGCACCGCGACGGCGACGTTCCAGCCGAGCACGTATGCGCTCACCGTGAAGACCGCCGGGACGGCCTCCGGCGGGGCCGTCCAGGGTGACGGCATCGACTGCAGCTCCACGACGGGGTGCACCTACGTCGAGCCGAACGGGGCCACGATCACGCTGACAGCGGTCCCTGACGCGACGTCGCTGTTCAAGAGCTGGACCGGGTGCACGACGACGAACGGCGCGACCTGCACGGTCACCATGGCGTCGGTGAAGACGGTCACGGCGACGTTCCAGCCGAGCACGTACGCGCTCACCGTCAAGACCGCGGGCGTGAACGCCAGCGGCACGGTCCAGGGCGACGGCATCGACTGCAGCTCCACGACCGGCTGCACCTACGTCGAGGCGAACGGGGCCACGATCACGCTGACCGCGACGCCGGGAGCGGCGTCGGTCTTCGCGAGCTGGACCGGCTGCACCTCGTCGTCCGGCAACGTCTGCACGGTCTCGATGACCGGGGCGAAGACGGTCACGGCGAGCTTCCAGCCGAGCACGTATACGCTCACGGTGAACGCGACGGCCCAGGGTGGGGCCGGGACGGTGACCGGGCCGGGCATCGCCTGCACCACCGGGGTCACCGGAGGCTGCACCACCGCCGTCGCGAACGGCACGACCGTGACCCTGACCGCCGCCCCCGACGCGAGCTCGATCCTGAAGAGCTGGAGCGGCTGCACCTCCGTGAGCGGCGCGACGTGCACGGTGTCGATGACCGGAGCCAAGACGGTCACGGCGACGTTCCAGCCGAGCACGTACGCCCTCACGGTGAAGACCGCCGGGACGGGCGCCGGCGGCGCCGTCCAGGGCGACGGCATCGACTGCAGCTCCACGACCGGGTGCACCTACGTCGAGGCGAACGGGGCCACGCTCACGCTGACGGCAGTCCCGGACGCGACGTCGCTGTTCAAGAGCTGGACCGGGTGCACGACGACGAGCGGCGCGACCTGCACGGTCACCATGGCGTCGGCGAAGACGGTCACGGCGACGTTCCAGCCGAGCACGTACGCGCTCACCGTGAAGACCGCCGGCGTGAACGCCAGCGGCAGCGTCCAGGGAGACGGGATCGACTGCGGCTCCACGACCGGCTGCGTTTACGTCGAGGCGAACGGGGCCACCCTCACGCTGACCGCGACGCCGGGGGCGGCGTCGGTCTTCGCGAGCTGGACCGGCTGCACCTCCGCGACCGGCGCCACGTGCACGGTCACCATGACGTCGGCGAAGACGGTCACGGCGAACTTCCAGCCGAGCACGTATGCGCTCACCGTGAACGCGACGGGCCAGGGTGGGGCCGGGACGGTGACCGGACCGGGCATCGACTGCACCACCGGGGTCACCGGAGGTTGCACCGCCGTCGTGGCGAACGGCGCCACCGTGACCCTGACCGCCACCCCGGACGCCAGCTCGATCGTGAAGAGCTGGACCGGCTGCACCTCCGCGTCCGGGAACGTCTGCACGCTCACGATGACCGCCGCGAAGACGGTCACGGCGACGTTCCAGCCGAGCACGTACGCGCTCACGGTCAAGCCGGCCTCGAGCTACGGCGCGACCGGCACGATCAGCGGGGCGGGGCTCGTGTGCAGCGATCCGGCTGGCTGCGTGACGACCGTCGCGAACGGCAGCGCGGTGACGCTCACGGCCTCGCCCGCGGCAGGCGCCCTGCTGAAGAGCTGGACCGGCTGCACGAGCTCGAGCGGCGACACCTGCACCGTCACGATGTCGTCGGCGAAGACGGTGACGGCCACGTTCCAGCCGAGCACGTTCCGCCTCACCGTCACGCCGGCGGGGACCGGCTCGGGCACCGTCACGGGCCCTGGCATCGCGTGCACGTCGGGCAGCGCCGACGGCTGCGCGGCGGACGAGAGCACCGGCTCGTCCGTCACCTTGACGGCGACGCCGGGCGCCTGCGCCACGTTCACCTCGTGGAGCGGCGCGTGCTACGGCACCGCGAGCCAGTGCACCGTCACGATGTCGGTGGCCAGGTCGGTCACGGCCACGTTCGCCGCCGGCACCTGCCCGCTGTCCGCGGCGGCGCGCTGAGGACGGCCGGGGACGGCGGCTCGCCGTCCCCGGCTCCCATCGCAGCGGAGGGGCGCTCGCCTCGTCGCGTGATCAAGCGGTGGGCGTGCAGTCGGAGCGAGGCCACGTGAGCGTGAACGTCGTGCCAGCCTCGCGGGATGAGCTCACTGCGACCGTTCCGCCGTGCGCGCGCATGATCTCGCTGACGATGTAGAGCCCGAGGCCGAGCCCCTCTCGGTTGCCTGCACCTGCTTCGCCGCGCTGGAACGGATCGAAGAGCCTCAGCAGGCGATCCTCGGTGATGGGCTCACCGTGATTCGTGACCTGCACGACCGCGCCTTCACTTGCACATGCCGCAGTGACGACCACCGGCCCCTCACCGTAATTGAGGGCGTTCGCGAGGAGATTGCCGACCGCCTGGAACGCACGGTCGCGATCCCAGTGACCCCAGAGATCACCGCTGGCGTTCAGGATGATCTCTCGATCAGGATTCGTGAGGATCGCGTCCTCGACGGCGGCGTGGCAGACCTCGCCCAGGTCCACGTGCGTCGTCGTGTCGACCGGGATGCCGTCGCCGAGGCGCCCGCGGGAGAGGTCCAGCAGGTCGCGCACCATCCTGCTCATGCGCTCCGCGTTGCGGGCGATTCGCCCGGCGGCGCGGTCGAGACCCGGCGCGAGGCGGCCCGACCGCAGCATGTGGTCTGCGCTCATCAGGATGGCGCTGAGGGGCGAGCGGAGATCGTGGCCCAGCACTCCGATGAAGCGCTCGCGGATTCGCTCCCGCTCCTCCACGAAGTATTCGACGGAGTCGCTGATCGCCTGATCGAGGCCCGCGTTCAGCCGCGCGAGCTCGACGACGCGGCGCTCCATTCCTTCCATGAGATCGACGGAGCCTGCCTGTTCCTCGGCCTCGGCGTGCAGCAAGAGCCGCAGGATCGTCGCTCTCAGCACGCGGAACTCGGTGATGAGCTGGGCGAGCTGGTACGCGTGCTTCAGGCGCTGCTTCGCATGCGTGATGGGAAGGCCCTGGAGCATGCCACCGGCAGGTGCATCCGGCGCCTTCATCCAGGTGGCCAGCGCGTCGAGGAACTCCGGAAGATCGTTCCGGAGGGCCGAGTCCTCCAGCGGGATGGGTCTCGGCTCCGCGTGGATCGCGCGCTCCCACTCCGCCATGATGCGGTCGCGTTCGCGCGTCAGAAACTCGTGTGTGATCAAGGTCATGCTCCGCTCCGCGAGCCAGCAATCCTGGGTGGGCGGAGTAGTACACCATGAGGGCGCAGGCGGCTGCGAGCTCGCCGGCTTTCATGCGACTGGGGACTGGTTACTGCCCGGCGAAAGCCTAATATTTACAGCCAAGATGCCTGGCACCGGCGCGTTCCTGCCGGGCACGAGCAGGTCGTGAGCCTCTACGACTTCATCACCAGCGACAAGAACGACATCCTCTCTCTCGCCCGAGCGAAGATCATGGCGAGGAGGTGGCCCACCGTCTCCGCCCTGGAGCTGGAGCACGGGCTACCGCTCTTCTTGTCCCAGCTCTCGGAGACGCTGCGGCTGCGGTCGAGCTCCGAGCCGTTCTCCAGCACCGCCATCGGGAACAGCGCAGGCAAGCACGGCGGCGAGGCGCTGGCGAAGAACTTCAGCGTGGCTCAGCTCGTTCACGACTACGGGGACCTCTGCCAGGCCATCACGGAGACGGCGGTCGTCAAGCACGTGGAGATCAGCGCGAAGGACTTCCAGACCCTGAACGGCTGCCTCGACGACGCCATCGCCGGAGCGGTGACCGAGTTCAGCCGCCAGCGAGAGGAGGCGCTCGGCGAAGGCGAGGCGGAGCGGCTCGGCTACCTGACGCACGAGCTGCGCAACCGTCTGTCGACGGCGATGCTCTCGTTCGCGGCGGTGAAGAGCGGGCGGGTGGCGGTCGCCGGGAGCACCGGGTCCATCGTCGAGCGCAGCCTCGCGGCGATGCGCGACCTCCTCGACACGACGATCTCCGAGGTGCGACTCGCCGCCGGGAGCCAGGAGCCGAAGCGGATGTCCATCGCCCGGTTCCTGCACGAGGCGGAGGGCGCGGCGTCGTTGCAGGCGGCGCAGCGCGAGATGAACGTGACCTTCGCCGACGTGCCGGACGACGTGATGGTCAAGGCCGACCCGCAGCTCCTCTCGTCGGCGCTCTTCAACCTCATCCAGAACGCCTTCAAGTACTCGGTCCCCCACGGCTACGTGACGGTGCGCACCGTCTGCGCGGACGCCCTCGTCTCCATCGAGGTGGAAGACGAGTGCGGCGGGCTCCCCGAGGGGAACTCCGAGGCGTTCTTCACGCCGTTCGGCAAGCGACGGGGCCAGGACCGCACGGGACTGGGGCTCGGGTTGAACATCAGCCGCAAGGCGGTGAAGGCCTTCGGTGGAGACATCACCGTCCGCAACCTGCCCGGCAAGGGCTGCATCTTCACCATCGAGATGCCGGTCTCGGCGTAACCCGACGGCTCCCTTCGTCGCTGTCCCGCCGGTCATGCCGCAACCAATCCCTGCCGCCAGCTCGGGTGCGCCGGGCGCCACGCCAGCTCGCGCTTGGTCATGACCACGAACGACAGGGGCTGAAGGTTACAGAACCCACTCCTGGGAAGCGGTGGCCGCGAGGCGCCGACCGTCGCGCGGCTCGGTCATCCCACGTATCGCGAGCTGCTGCCGTCCCGCTCGCTCGTTCCAGCTCTCGCCGCGTCGATGATCCGCGCGACGTTCTCCTCGGACATGAACTCGGGGAGGGGCGTCGCACCGGTCATCGCCGACAGGTAGGCATCCGTCGCGGGCTGGTTGTGTTGCAGCGCGGCGAAGAGCGCCTGGAGCGGGGGCGGCGGCGGCTCGAGCGTGGCGATCTCGTTGGTGAGCTCGTACATCGGTCGAACGCGCTCGTTCCGGGCCGCCTCGTGAGCGGCCAGGAGGTCCTCGAGCGGGCCGCGGCCGGACAGGCCTGCATCGAGCGCCTCGACGAGCCGCTCGGCGTCGATGAAGGAGTCGCTGATGCCCTGCGCCGTCATCGGGTCCTTGCAGTAGCCGGCGTCGCCGACGAGCGCCCACCCGGCGCCGTACGGCCGCCGGAAGTAGCCGGGCACGCCGGCGACACCGTACCAGCGCTCCTCGCGCGTTCCCTGCGATACCCGGGCGCCGAAGTCCGACGCCAGCGCGAGCGCCTGCGCGACGTGGGCCTCGACGTCGGCCCGCACCTCGGCGAAGCGCTGGGCGGGCCAGTTCACCATCACGAGGTGGAGCCCGTCATGGGTGGGGGCTCCGCCGAACGCGCAGCGCTCGCGCAGATACAGCTCGAGGTCTTCCTGCCGAACGCCGCTGAAGTAGGAATAGTAGGCGCAGACGGCGATCGGGCGCGTGTCGTACTCGGGGGCCCGCACGGCCGCGGCGACGAAGGAGTGAACGCCGTCAGCGCCGATGACGATCCGGGCCCGCTCCTCGACCTGCTTCCCCCCGGCGCCTCGCCCCCGGAGCCCGACGACCGCGCCGTCTGCGAAGAGCAGGTCGTCGACCGTGAAGGACTCGCGCACCTCGGCGCCGCTCCGCGCCGCGGCGTTCACGAGGAGGCCGTCGAGGATCGTGCGCCTCGGACAGAATCCCCCCCGGCCGCCATTGGCGCCGCGGATGGTGCCCCGGAGCACGAAGGGGCCGACGTCGAGGGACATGCGCCGGCAGATCGGCGGAAGCCCCGTGGCCGCGAGCGCGTCGAGGAGACCCCACCGCGCCAGGGCCTCGGCGCCATGGGGCCAGAGAATGTGCGTGGAGATGGTGTCGCTGGGAAACCTCGCCCGATCCACCAGCAGCACCCTGTAGCCCTTCCGTGCAAGCAGCATGGCGGTGGGCGATCCGGCGCAGCGGGCGCCGACGACGATGGCATCGTACATTCCGTCCTCCCGGTGAAGCCCATGCGACAGGGCGAAGCGCTCTTCGACCAGACGCATGCGTAGGAAGGAGCCGCGCCGCCGGCATCGGGAGAACCACCCATCGCCGGTGCCCAGGCGATGGGTGGTTCTCCGCACTCCCGGCGGAGCGGATCAGACGAGCTCGTGCTCGTACGCGAAGGCGGTCGCGGCCGCCCGCGAGGGGACGTGCAGCTTCCCCAGGATGCTGCTCACGTGTCGGTCCACCGTCTTCTCGCTCAGGCGGAGCGCGGCGGCGATGGCCTTGTTGGTCTTGCCCGCAGCGACGAGGCGGAGGACCTCGAGCTCCCGTGGCGTCAGGCCGTGAGGGCGGCGGGAGCTGTCGAGCCTCGCGAGCGAGTCGACGTGGGCGGCGTCGGGCGCGGCTCCGAGCTTCGCGAACATCCGCCGCGCCGCCTCCAGCTCCAGCCGGCCCCCCTCGTCGTCGCCGAGCGCGCGGCACGCCAGCCCGGTCACCAGGCGCGCCTGCGCAGCTTGATAGGGCGCCTCCATCTCGGCCCAGATGCTCCAGGCCCTGCGCACCAGGTCGAGTGCCGCCGTCGCGTTCCCCTCCGCAAGCTCGACCGTGCCGCGCGCCTGCAGCGCCAGCGCGCACAGCACGCCCGTCTCGAAGCGCTGCGCGATGGCCTGCAGCTCGTCGCTGGCGGCGCGGGCCTCCTCCACCTTGCCGCCGGCGAGCAAGATCTCCACGTAGGCCGGGAGCAGGCGAGTCCGGACCAGGGGATCTGCCGTCCCTCCCACCACTCGACGGAGGGCGGCGACTGCGGCACCGACGCGCCCCTGCGCCAGGCGCAGCAGGGCCAGCCCGGGTTGAGGCTCTCGCCCCTCCTCGTTCGCGCTGAGGAACCACGCCTCGGCAGCCGCCTGCTCGCCACGCAAGCGGCTGATCTCGCCCAGCTGATAGGCTGCCTCAGCAGCCGACGGCCGATCGGTCGCGGCCCGCTCGCGGGCGCGCCGCGCCTCGTCGATGGCCGCTGACCAGTCGCCGCCCAGCTGCAGCACCTCTGCCCGGTGGACGCGGCAGGCTCCGGTGAACGACACCATCTCCGGCTGGCCGTCACACCAGCGTGCCAGCGCGGCCGTCCATTCCCTGGCGCGCTCCAGCGCGTGAACGCTGCGGCAGCATTCGACGATGCTGCAGTACAGAAGCCCGGTAGGAATGGGCGACAGCTCCCCGGAGGTCACCGCCAGCATGGTCTCGTCGAGGAGCGCCAGCCCTTCCTTCACCCGCCCTTCGTGCAGCCGTGCCCGTCCCTGCAGGTGACGGGCGATGGCCACGAGGTCCTCCTCGCCAGAACGCTCGCCCGTGTTCGCGGCCGCGCCGGCGATGGAGAACGCACCCTGCGTGTCGCCCGACCGGAGCCGCTGCTCCGCGACCGGCAAGAGCATGTAGCCGCGCTCCACGCATTCGCTGCTCTCATGCTCGAGCAACCGTCCCGCGCGCGCGTGCCATGCGGTCGCCCGTCCGGCCTCTCCCCGGAGCAGGAATCGCAGGCCGATCCAGAACGCGCACCGGGCGGCGCGAGCCGACCTCGATGCGGCGAGGTGGGCGCGGTAGGCGTGGTCGAGGGCATCCAGGTATTCGCCGTCCCGGCCGACGAGGTACGCCGACACCGCCAGGAGCTCGAGATCCTCGGCGCCGAGCGGGGAGCGCCCATCGGCGCGGGTCAGCGAGGTGTACGCCTCGCCCCAGGCCTTGAGCCGGTAGTGCTCGCGCCCGCGAGCGAGGTCGCCGGTCGAGTCCTCCATGAGACGGTCCTTAGGGTGACCGGCAGCGACGCGCACGCGGACGCGCCTCCCATCGCCCACCGCGTGGCGGCCACGTCGAGGCGAGACCTCGCTGCACCGTCATCGACCGGAGGTCCGTCTCACGGCAGTCCCACGACCTCCGTCGGCACGTCTCGTGGGCTGGTCGAGTCGTCGCCCAGCTGGCCGGCGCCGTTGGCGCCCCAGCAGTAAAGGGTCCCCGAGGTCGCACGGGCACAGGTGTGGCGGTAGCCGGCATCCAAGGCGTTGAATGAGAGATCGCCTGCGACCGCCGAGGGCGCGAACCTATCGATCGTGGAGTCGTCGCCGACCTGCCCCAGCTCGTTTTCGCCCCAGCAGTACGCCTTTCCGCTCGCCGTCAGCCCACAGGTATGGCCGATGAACCCACCGGCTATCAACTGGACGAAGGCCAACCCGCCGGACACAGGGACTGGCACGAAGCTGTCGCCCACCGAAGGATTACCCAGCGCACCGAAGCTGTTCTGGCCCCAGCAATAGGCAGAACCCGCGGCGGTCACACCACAGGTGTGACTGGCAAGCCCGGTGGTCAGCGCCACGAACTTGATGTCCCCGGAGACGGGCGCGGGCACTGGGTGCGCAGTGAGGTCGCGCCCTCCGATCCCGAGCTGCCCCGATTCGTTATCGCCCCAGCAGTACGCCGCGCCGGTGAGGGTGAGCGCACAGCTCTGGCCGATCCGATAACCCGGTTCGGAGACTTCGAAACCGCCAGCCGCTATCTGCTGGAAGGTGTGGCCGCCAGTCACGGCCACGGGTACGGAGCTGGAGCTCGTCGTCCCGGTGCCCAGCTGCCCCCGGTCATTGGCTCCCCAGCAATACGCGGCGCCATCACTGGTCAGCCCACACGTGTGCTGGGCACCCGCGTCGATGGCGACGAACCTGAGCTCGGTCGCGACGGGTACCGGAGTGTCGCGATTGTTGCTGGAGCTGTCGCCGAGCTGGCCACTCACATTGTTTCCCCAACAATGCGCCACCCCCTCGTTCGTTAGACCGCACGTATGGGAGCCGCCCGCCGCCAGCTGCGCGAACGCGAGCCCGCCCCCGACCGCGACCGGGACACGGCTGCACGGAAACGTCCCCGTCTGCAGTTCGCACGTCGTCGTCGGAATCGGTATCCCGAGCTGCCCGCTCTCACCGCGACCCCAGCAGAACGCAGATCCCCCCGTCGTGAGGGCGCAGGTGTGAGCGCCGCCAGTCGCAAGCGACGCGGATCTCGGAAGAGCGACCGACACCGTGACCGTGGCGCTGCCGCTCTTTCCCTCCGAGCTGGCGGTGATCGTCGCCGACCCTGCACCGACGGCCGTCACGTTGCCCGCGTCGGAGACGGTGGCGACCGCTGGCTCGGTGCTCGACCAGGTGATGGCCCGTCCGGTCAGTGGATTACCGGCCTCATCTCGGACACTCGTCGTCAATTGCTGCGATGCGCCGACCACCAACGTGAGCTCGCCCGGCGTGACCGTGACAGAGCCGACCGGCGTCTGTGGACCGCTTTGCTCGCCCTTACCACCACCACCACACGAGGCGAGGCTCAGCATGCATGCGAGCATCCAAGGTCCGAGGAGCCGCTGCATGGGGTACCTCCTGCGCGCGCCCACGAGAGGTCGTTCACCGGACGGGCCGCGGCGCCGCCGCCGACGACCACTGCGGGTCGCTCTCCCGCTCGGGCTCCGCGATCCCGCTTCACGCGAGTTCGAGGCCGCCCTCTGTCTCTATTGGTCTCGAGGGTGAGGGCGATGCCCAGGCAGGGCCGCCCGTCGGCAGGGCCGTCCGCGCCGCCGGTGACGACCGCGCGTCACCCCGGCATGTCGTAGGGCATCGCGGTCCAGTACGCGTAGAACGCGTCGTCGAGCTTCCGCCAGGCCGCCGCGACCTCGGGCTGGTGCTCCCGAGTCCACCGCAGAAAGTGCGGACGCGTCCCGTCCGCGTCGGTGACGCCGTACTCCTCGCCGAGATCCCAGGACGCGAAGACCCGCCCGCTCTTCGCGGCGACGTTCGGGTCGGCGGCGAGCGCGGCGATCCCTCGGCCGACGAAGAGCGGCGTCTCCGACGCGATGAACGGCTTCACCTTCTTCGCCGCGTCGCGCCAGTTCGCCTCCGTCACCCCGAAGTGATCGAGCATCCACTCCGAGCGGAGGAACCCCGGCGTCACCGCGAGCGCCGTGACGCCGCGGCCGCTCAGCTCCTGCGAGAGCGCGAACGCCATCCGGATCACGGTCGTCTTCACGAGGTCGTAGAAGAAGTGGCCGCGGTAGAAGTAGCCGTCGCCGTCGGTGATCTCCACCACGAGCCCTCCCCGACGGATGCGCGGGAGGCCGTGGTAGCTCGTGATGACGTGCGTCTTGATCGCCCGGTCGATGAGGGTGAGGCCGTCCTCGAGCTTCGTCTCCCAGAGCCGCTTGCCCCACGCGACGAGGTCGTCGCCGCCCCAGATGTCGTTCACCAGGATGTCGAGCTCGCCCACGCGCTCGAACAGCCGCGCCACCTCGTCCGGCACCGTGTGATCGACCCGGACGGCGATGCCCCGGCCGCCGCGCGCGGTGACGAGGGCGGCGGTCTCGTCGATGGTCTCCGGCCGCCCCTTCATCCCGGGGCTCCCGGGGACGCTGCGCCCGGTGCAGTAGACGGTGGCGCCCGCCTCGCCGAGCGCCGTCGCGATGCCCCTCCCGGCCCCGCGCGTGGCGCCCGCGACGACGGCGATCTTTCCCTCGAGCGGTCTCATGGAATCCCCCCAGTTGCGCCTCGCGCATAACCGGAGCCCGGCGCTGGCGCAGGCGCGCGGCGGGTCCCCAGATGAGCGGCCACGGCCGTCCGCGCGCCGGGACTTCACGCCGAGCGGCGCGCGCGCCGCGCGCACCCACCGGGGATCGCGGCACGCCGTAATTCGATGATGGCGCTCGGAAATCCGAGGTGGCGAGCTGAGGGCGGGCGGAGCACATCCGCGGAACGCCGCGCACTCGACCCTCCGCGCGCGGCGGATACCGGGTCCGCGTAAACCCCGGGTTATTTTGACGTCACACGATCATGGTGCTTCTCGGTCGGCATTCGTGCTCCGCCACGCGGCATGGCGGCGTCCTGCGTGCAGCAGGGGGCACCCGCTGCACGCGGGATGAACCCGCAGCAGGGGCGGTCTCCGAGCCCCCTCATCGCCGGGCGAGTCGCCCGGAGAAGGGAACACGATGCACCGGATCAAGCACCTCGCCGTCGTCGCCGTACTCGCCGGGGTTGTTGCCGCGCCGCTCTCCGCGAGCGCGCTCTCCACGTACCTCTCGACGTTCAACTCCAAGTACGGGACCTCCGGCACGGCCCTCGACAGCTGCACGACCTGCCACGGCAGCGGCGGAACGAGCACGTTCAACCCGTATGGCACCGACGTGCGCGCCGGGATCGCCTCCGGCATCACGTCAGCGCTCACGGCCGCCGAGCCCAAGGACTCCGACGGCGACAAGGTCACGAACGTCGACGAGATCACCGCGCGCACGCTGCCGGGAGACGCGACGAGCTTCCCGGTCGCGCCCGCGCCGAAGATCGCGGTGGCGCCGACCTCCATCGCGTTCGGCACCGTGGCGGTCGGCAGCTCCGCCACGCAGACCGCGACCGTGTCGAACACGGGGAGCGTGGATCTCACGGTGACCTCGGTGTCGAGCTGCACCGGCACGTCCGCCGAGTTCAGCGCGTCGCCCTCGGCCTCGTTCACGGTCGCGCCCGGCGGCTCCCAGACGCTCACCGTGAAGTACGCGCCGACCGACGCGTCGGCGGACAGCGGGTGCTTCCAGATCGCGAACGACGACGCCGCGACCGGGACGGTCCAGCTCACCGTCAGCGGCACGGGCCAGAGCCAGCCGAGCGCGGTGGTGGACGTGGACGTCACCCGGTTCTCGGTGCCGAAGCGGCTCGACCTCTCGCGCGGCGGCACGGCCGCGCCGAAGGTGTCGGTCGTGAACGCCGGGACGGTCGCCGGGACCGTGGCGGTCCACGTGGAGGGCTCCGTCACCGACGCCCAGGGTGTGACGGAGATCGTGTACTCGGCCAGCCAGGACGTGACGCTCGCGCCCGCCGCCACCGCGAAGGTGTCCTTCCCCACCTACGCGCCCGCGGGGCCAGGAGTCGTCACCTGGACCGCGACGGTGGTCGACCCGGATCCCGACGCCGACGTCGCGACGGCGACGAGCAAGGTCGTGCCGTAGCAGGTCTTCGCGGATGGTGAACGAGGGGGAGGGCGCCAGCGCGGCCCCTCCCCCTCTGCTTCTCACGGCGCTGCGTCCCTTCTACCGGGCGCTTTCCGAGCGGCTCGGGTGGGTGCGGCCACCGCAGAGGAGCGCCTGGCTGCGCGCCGGCGAATCGAGCATCGGGCAGCGCGAGTCGCTCATCCCACTTACCTACCGGTCGAGCCAACCGCTACGCAGAGGAGGCGCCGCGAGTACGCCCGGCCGTCCGTTGCGTGTCGGGCGTGGTCGCGAGGAGATCGCAGGGAGGAGCTCCGGTGCCTCGATTGCTCTCGGTGAACGTCGGTCTGCCGCGCGATGTCGCCTGGTACGGGCGCATGGTCCATACCTCCGTCTGGAAGGCTCCCGTCACCGGCCGCCGCATGGTGCGGCGCCTCGACGTGGACGGGGACGCCCAGGGAGACCTCATGGGCCACGGCGGCGAGCACCGGGCCGTGCTCGTCTACCAGATCGCGTCGTATCGGTACTGGGAACGAGCGCTGGGGCGCGGTCCGTTGGACCCTGGACAGTTCGGAGAGAACTTCACGGTCGAAGGGCTCGCCGACGACGAGGTGTGCATCGGCGATCGCTACCGGATCGGAGGTGCGGTCTTCGAGGTGACGCAGCCCCGCGTGACCTGCTTCCGCGTCGGGATGCGCATGGGGGAGCCGCGCATGGCGGCCCTGCTCGTGGCCCACCACCGGCCCGGCTTCTACTTCCGCGTGATCCAGGAGGGCGAGGTCGGAGCGGGCGACGACATCATCCGCGTCGCTCGGGGCCCTGAGGAGATGACCGTCGCCGAGATCGACGCGCTCCTCTACCTGCCCGGGCACCCACCCGATCGGCTGGAGCGGGCGTTGCGCATCCCGGCGCTGAGCGCCGGATGGCAGGGGTCCTTTCGCGCGCTCCTCGCGCAGGAACGAGCGGGCGGGCCGCCGGCCGGCAATTCCGGGCTCGCACCCGACGTCGCGCCGGCGCCCGCGTGGGAGGGCTTCCGACCGATGCGCGTCGCCCGGCTGGCGCAGGAGAGCGCGAGCATCCTCTCGGTCACCCTGGAGGCCGTGGACGGATCACCGCTGGCCGTGCCGCTCCCCGGGCAGTTCGTGGTCTTGCGCGTCCGCCCGGATCCTTCCGCACCGCCGGTCGTGCGCAGCTATTCGCTCTCCGACGTCCCCAGCGCGGAGCGCTACCGCGTGAGCGTGAAGCGCGAGGTGAACGGTGTGGCGAGCGGCTACATCTTCGACCACGTCCACGCCGGCGACACGCTCGACGTGAGCGCGCCTCGCGGGAGCTTCACGCTCCGTCCTGGATGGAACGCAGTGGTGCTCGCCAGCGCGGGGGTCGGCGCCACGCCGGTGCTCGCGATGCTGCACGCGCTCGCGGCCGCGCGCACGCCACGCCACGTCTGGTGGCTGTTCGGTGCCCGCGATCGCGCGAGCCATGCCTTCGCCGCGGAGTCGCGGGCGCTCCTCCGAGCGCTCCCGAACGCCCACGCGCACGTGCGCTACAGCCGGCCCGCCCCGACCGACCGCCTGGGCGTCGATTTCGACGCGCCCGGGCACCTGACCGTCTCGGCGTTCGAGGAGCTCGGGGTACCCCACGACGCCGACTTCTACCTGTGCGGGCCCCCGGCGTTCCTCGCCGACCTGCGGGCTGGCTTCGCGGGCCAGGGCGTCGCGCCCGGCAGGATCCACACCGAGGTCTTCGGTGCCGGACCGTCCTTGACGCCTGGGATCGCTCCTGGGGCCCGCGTTCGTCCGCATCAGCCCGAGGGCCGCCCCGGTGAAGGGCCGATCGTGTCCTTTGCCCGGAGCGGGCTCGAGACGCGCTGGTGTTCGCGGTTCCAGAGCCTGCTGGAGCTCGCGGAGGCGTGCGACGTGCCCGTGCGCTGGTCCTGCCGGACGGGCGTCTGCCACAACTGCGAGAGCTTCCTCGTCTCCGGCAGCGTCCGCTACGAGCCCGAACCCGTCGAGCCGCCGGGCCCTGGCGCCGCGCTCATCTGCTGCTCGCGACCGGAGGGCGATGTGGTGCTCGACCTGTGAAGCGCGAACGACGATCGCCTTGACGCTCATTCAGTTCTCGCGGCCAAGTCCCGCCGGATCCCTGCCCTGTCGCAGGGAGTCGCGGGCGGGCGGCGCCGGGTGACACCGGACGCGCGTGCACAGCGCACGCGCCCGGGCGAGCTCCGGCAGGTCGCGGTCGGCGTTGCGCCAGTCCGAAAGGAATCTCTGCACGAGGCCGCGCGCCTCGTCCACCTGGCCCTGCCGCTCCAAAACCTCAGCGAGGAGCAGCGCCGAGCGGGGGAACATCCAGTTCTGGAACAGGACGACCGGCGAATGGTCCGTCCTGTACTGCCGCAGCGCAGCGACGGCGCATCCGAGATCGCCGTCCTCGGCGCACGCCTGTCCGAGGGCGAACGCGCAGACGAGTCGCGCCTTGAAGCGCCGTGATGCCACGAGGTCGCGGAGCATGGCGCGGCCCGTCGCTGGATCGCCGCGCGCACGCGCGGCGACTGCTCGGACGAAGGTCGCGACGGAAAGGACCTCGTCCGGGAAGACGGTGCTGCCCGGATCCGCTTGGTCGCGCGACAACGCCCCCGCGTAGCGCTCGGCCTCCGGCACGTCGCCCGCGAGCGCGAGCGCGAGCGCGGCGAGCCAATCGAGTGACGGCTGGGCGGCGACCAGCGCCCGGGCGCGCGCGCGGAGTCGCTCGGTCGGTCCATCGGCGGCGGCGATCCCGAGGGCGGCGTAGGCTGCCAGCGAGCCGCCGCGCGAGGCCTCTTCCAGGACCGCGAGCGCCTCTCTCCTGCGCCCCTGGTACGTGAGCGACACCGCGAGCCAGCCGATTCCCTTCCCGGATCGCTCGATACGCTCGCGTGCCACCCGCTCGGCCTCGACGTACTCGCCCCGGGCCAGGTGAATCGCCTCGAGCGTCGATCGACCCGGGGACAGGAGGTCCTCGCGCTTCGCAGCCTCGAGCGCACCGTCGAGATCACCGGCGGCCGCGAGGGCCAGCGCCGCCGCCCCCAGGCGACGAGGTGCCGGCGGCTGCGCGAGCCACGTACGCGCGAGCGGGAGCAGCTCCGCCTCGCGACCGAGGTCACGCAGGGCACCGACCATCTGCTCCTGTGCCGGGACGTACATGGGATCGGCCAGGAGAGCCCGTTCGAGGTACGCGAGCGCCTCCTCGGGCGAAGCCGCCACCGACGCGTACAGCGCGAGGGCCTCCTTGTCGTCGGGATGACGCTCCAGGACCTCCTTGAAGAGCGCTCGAGCATCGGCCACGCGCCGCTCCACGATCGCGTTCCAGGCGCGGATCAGCCGTGCCTCGCGCCAGGGGGCGCGGTCGGCCACCTGGATCGCCGCGGTGGCGATCGCCCCGAGCTCGCCGATGGGGGCCTTCTCCCGAGACGCCGCGGTGACGAGCGCGAAGTGGGCGAGCGCGAACTCGGGGTCGAGCTCGATCGCCTCGCGGTAAGCGTCCTGTGCGCCGGGGAGGTTCCGCTCCTCGAGCGACCTTCCCGTCGCGTAGTGCCGATACGCCTCGAGGTTCGGCGTGACGAGCCGTGCGATGGGTGCCGAGTAGGTCGAAGGACCGCGATCCCCGAGGAACTGCTGCCTCGCCCGGACCGCGAGTCGATCGACGAGCGCCAGCACCTCGGACTTGCCCCGCGCCTGTTCGCGGTGCGTGAAGAGGTACTCGTCGCGCTGCGGATCGATCGCTCGCAGCTCCACGAGGACCAGCTCGCCCATGCGGCTGACGGAGCCCACGAGCAGTCCCCCGACCCCCGCGCGCTTCGCGATCTCGCGCCCCGTCGACTCGTCGATGCGGTCCCCACCCTCGTCTCCGATCGTGCGCTGGAGGTCGCGCATGCGGCTGCGGGTGAGCACGCGCAGTCCCGGCGACTCCTGGAGCGCGGTTCCGACGAGGCCCCCCAGGCCGTCGAGATCGGGGTCCCCCGTCTCGTTCGTGAAATCGGCGACGGCGACGAGCGGCGGCCGTGCGGGAGCAAGCGACCGTGGCCCCGGAACGAACCGCCAGGCGAACACCGCAGCCGCGGCCAGGATCGACAGCGCGGCCGCAGCTCGCCGGACGGTGCGAGGCACCCTGCGGCGGACGCGAATCGTCGCCCGCCCCTGCCGCGCCTCGATCGTGCGCACGATCGGCTCGAGGGCCTGCACGACCTCCGTCGCGTCCCGCGGCCGCTTCACCGGGTCGTGCTCGAGCATCCGCTCGAGGAGCGCCATCAGCTGCGGTTCTTCCTCGATGGTGAGCCGGTGTTCCGCGGGGTCTCTGCCCGCCAGGGCGCGAAAGAGGATGGCTCCGAGCGCCCAGACGTCCGTGCGCTCGTCCTCCGGGGCCCCGCGTCGCTGCTCGGGTGCCATCCACCCCGGCGTCCCGCCCTCGATCGTCCGGCGCCTTCCGAAGATGCGGGCGAGGCCAAAGTCGAGCACCTTCACCCGACCGTCCGCGCAGAGGAACACGTTCGAGGGCTTGAGGTCGCGATGGACGACCGCATTCCGGTGGGCGTGCGCGAGGCCCTTCGCCACCTCGAGGACCATCCGCGCCGCCTCGGCCACCGGCATCGGACCGCGCTCGAGCCGGCTCGAGAGCGGCTCTCCCTCGAGCTTCTCGAAGACGAGGAAGGGTCCTGCGTCGCTCACCCCGGCATCGTGCAGGTCCACGATGTTGGGGTGTGCGAGCTGCGCGACGGCCGCGGCTTCCGCCAGCTCGGGGCCGCCCGCATCGACGCGCCGGCCGGGCCTGACGAGCTTCAGCGCGACGCGACGGTGGAGCAGTGGGTCCCTCGCCTCGAGCACCACGCCGAACCCGCCGCGCCCGAGCTCGCGCACGACCTCGAACCGGCCCACCTTCTCGCCGGGGCCGGGCGGAACGCGGGCGAGGCTGCTCGGAGCCGTGTCGCGCGCGAGCGCCTGGAGCAGGGCCGATAGGGTGAACGGCTCCGGCGACCTCGGGGCTGGCGGAGGCTCCCCGGTCATGGCGTCTGACGGAGTGTATGCCGCCCGGGAGCCGCCGGACGCGAGCCTCCCACCCGGGGTCAGGTGGACGGAGAGCACCGTCGGGCGCAAGCCGGCGCGCGCGGGACATCCGGAGGCGCAGCAGCATCCCGCGGAGCCGCACCGTCACCCGGTGCCCCGGCCCGGCGCCGCGCCCGGGGAAGCGGACGAGAGCGGACACGCCGACGTGGGGGAGCGCGACCGCGCCGAGGCGCCGCCCATCAGCGGCATCGAGGAGTGACCCGCGCGGCGGCGGGATCGCCCCGTCGCCCGGCGGCGCTCGGGGCGAGCGCCGGCCTCGCCGTGCGCATCGCGCTCAGTAGGTCCCGATGCCGATCCCGTACGGCCCGCCCGCGTCCCTGGCGCCGACCTGGAACCACGCGGTCTCGCCGGTGCGCAGCGCCACGGACGCCGATTCGGACACGCCCACGCCGCCCGCGTCCACGAGGGGAGGGCACGACGCCGGAGTGCACCCGTCGGCGCTCGGGCCCCACGCGCGGAGCACCGCATCGAACCCGGTCGGCGACACGGAGACCGTGACGGTGCCGGGCTTCGTGCCGGTCCACGTGTACTTGTAGTAGACGTCCGGACCCGTCGAGGCGCACGCCGCGAGCGGATCCGCGAACGCGAGCGAGAGGTCGTCCTTCTCGCCCACGACGATGGCCTCCGCGCCGGAGCAGAGGTCGTTCGCCGGCGGCGCGACGAAGTCGGCGCGCACCGTGTACGGACCGTCGGCCTGCCCGGAGTCGACCCAGAACGCGGTCGAGGTCCCGTCCACCTTCAGCGCCGCCACCTCGCGGCCGCCGATCCCGGTCGCGTCGACGCAGCTCGGCTCGGGCGCGCCCGAGCACGCGGGATCGAGGCGGATGACGGGATCGGAGCGGAGGGTCGAGGTCGTCGAGAACGTATCCTGCCCGGCCACGTCGAGCTTCACCGTGCCGCGTCCGGGGAGCACCGCCCGGAACGCTGCGTCGCCGCCGGAGCCCGCCGACGCGGGGCCGCAGCTCCCGCCGACGTCGTCCGCCGCCCCGCGCGTGTCGCCGACGACGCGCGCGACCGTGCTCGAGACGAGGTCGAGCGTCGTCGCGGTCGTGCACGTGTCGTTCGGGACGGGCGGATAGCTCGGCTCGCCGAGCGTGACCTGCACGTCGTAGGCGTCCGACACCGCGACCCCGACCCAGTAGTCGCCGGGCGGGAGCGCGTCGAAGCGCAGCTCGGAGACGGAGTCGCCGCCGGGGTACGGGTTCTGGTCGCAGGCGAGCGAGTCCGCCGCGGCGGTGCCGCAAGCCTTCAGCAGCGTGAGCAGCGGGCGCGACGTGGCGGTCGCGGCCGTGGCGCGGATGACGGCGGAGCGGTCGCCCAAGCTTGCCGTCGAGAAGGAGAAGAACTCGTCGCACCAGTAGGAGGTCCCTCCGCAGCCGCAGCCGCTGCCGGTCGCGTACCTCCCGTCGCCCTGCGCGGTGGCGGCGCCGGAGGCCAGGACGAGCGGCGTCGCCGCGCCGCAGGTGTCGTTCGTCGCCCAGGGCTCGACGCGGCCCTTCAGCGTGTACGGGTGGCCGTCCAGATCGTCGAGATCGCCGTGCACCACCACGGCGTACGTGCCCGCCTCGAGCGGCTGCGAGACCTGGAACCGACCGAACTCGAGCTGGCTCGACCGGATCGGGAACTGGTTGCAGGAGAACGCGTTCGTCGGCGCGGAGCAGTCGGTCTTCAGCTCGACGGTGGGGTAGTCGCCGGAGCCCGCCACGCCCGCGACCGAGAGGAGCACGTACGAGCGCTCCGGAAGGTCGAGCCGGTATGCCACCTCCGGGATGCCCCGCCCCTCGCCCGTGCACTGCTCGTCCGGCACGAACTGGTAGCGGCCGGTGAGGTCGCCCGAGACGTCGATCGCGCCGCTCGCGTCGGGCACGAGCGGGAGCGGCGCCTCGCAGCTGTTCCCCGGGGCCCCGTCGGGCGCGGCGAAGCGGAGGCGGACGGCGTAGCGCGCCGTCGCGGCGTCGGAGAAGAGCACGACGAAGTACTTGCCGGCTGGGAGGTAGCGAGGGGCGAGCGTCTTCGCCTCGGACCAGGGCGTGAACAGCGCCTCGACCACGCTCGTCGCGCAGTCCGCGCGGAGGATCCACACCCGGGAGCTGCCGATGAGGCCGTCCTGGAAGTCGGCGTCGCCCGTGAGCACCCGCGGCTCCGCGAGGTCGAACGCGAACACCGCCTGGTATCCGTCGGCGCCCGACCCGAGCACGTCCGACGTGAACGGTTTTCCCCCGAAGTCCCCCATCAGCGCGATCGGCCCGGGCAGGAGCGCGTCGATGGACGCGGCGGCGTCGCAGGTCGCGCCCGACGCCGGGCAGGAGACATTGACGTCGCACACGGTGCACGCCCCGAAGAAGCACGCGCCCGCCGTGCACGTCGAGGACGAGCACGCGGTCGAGGACGCCTTGCACACGCCCGCGCCGCTCGACAGGTCGCAGACCTGACCCGCCGGGCAGGGTCGCTCCATCGAGCACGCGCCGCCGCTCGGGACGCACTGGTTCCGCGATGGGTCGCAGAGCTGCCCCGCCGGGCACGCGCCGGACTGGCACGACACGGGACCGCCGCCTCCGCTGCCGTCGCCTCCTCCGCTGCACGCGGCGACGAGGGTGAGAGTCAGGGCGAGCGGGATCGCGGTCGCGAGACGTGGCGTGGGCATGATCGGGAGACTCCGTCGTTCACCGAACGTGCCGAGCATGCTACGCGGCGGATCGCACGGGTCAAGGAGGCGCCGTCACGGTGCGTGTGGCGTGGGGGTGCGCCGGTATCGCACTCCGCGTCCACGCGGCGCCCTGCGCATCGCGCGGCGCGGCGGGAGCGCGGCGCGGGTTCCATCGCATCGCTCACTCCGAGCGAATCGTCGCCTTCTGGCGCGAGCTCGGCGCTCGGCGCTCGCCGCGGCTTCGGGCGAGGCCCTGCATGAGCAGCTCCAGCTGGTGCTCGAGCTGCGTCCGAGCGAGGTCGGGCGTGGGGAACGCGCCGTTGAGGTAGCCAACCACCCCGAACACGTACAGCGCGAACGCATGAGTAGCCGCTTGCATGGGATCCACGGACGGCTCGATCTCGCCGCGGTCCTTCGCGCGGGCGACGAGCTCCGCGAGGCGCGCGACGAAGCCCCGCGTCAATGCGAGCACGTCGTCGCTCTCTCCCACCTCGAGGAAGAGGAGCTCCTTCATGAACACTCGAGAGAGGCGAGGGTCCCTGGCGTAGTAGGCGTAGAAACTGCCGAAGACGTGCCCGATCTGCTCCACCAGCGGCGCGTCGCCCGGCACCGACGCGAGAGCCTTCTCCTGGACGGCGGAGACCTCGTCCTTGAAGAGGTGAAACAGGAGCTCGCGCTTCTCCTTGAAGTAGAGGAAGAAGGTGCCGGCGGCGACCCCAGCCTTCGCCGCGATGGCCCGAGTCGTCGTCTCGTCGAACCCCTTCTGGACGAAGAGCGCCCGTCCCGCGCGCACGATCCGCTCGAGCTTCTGCTCCTTGTTGCGCTCCCGAAGCCCCGAGCGGGCGCCGCCGCTGGGAACGCGGCGACCGGGCCGACCACGATGATTCATGTGAACCCTCGATCCGTGCGGAACGCCTAGCGCATCGCTTCCGCTGCCGCACTTCGGCGACAGCGAGTTATCCCGGACGGGCGCCCGCACCGTCAACGGCTCTCGAGACCTTGACCGGCGCCGCGCTTCGCGTTACTGAGCATGCTCATTTCTGAGCATGCTCACATGCTCGTCGAACGCCGGTCAAGGGCGCGCCGGGCGTCGGGAGGGATCGAGAATGGCCGCTCAGCGGATGGCTCGCGGGCTCGGAGGTGACGTCGCGCTTTCCCACACGAGCCGGCTCGACGACCTCATCAACCTGGCCCGCGAGAGCTCGCTCTATTTCCTGCTCTTCGGTCTCGCGTGCTGCGGCATCGAGATCATGCAGCTCGGCGGTCCGCGGGCGGACGTGATGCGCTTCGGAGCGATCCCGCGAGCGTCGCCACGCCAGGCCGACCTCATCATCATCGCCGGCACCCTCACGTACAAGATGGCCGCGCGGGTGAAGCTCCTGTACGAGCAGATGCCGGAGCCGAAATACGTCATCTCGATGGGCTCCTGCTCGAACTGCGGCGGGCTGTTCCAGAACGCCTATTCCGTCTGCAAGGGTGTCGACAAGGTGATCCCGGTCGACGTCTACGTGCCGGGATGCCCGCCCCGGCCCGAGGCCGTCATCGAGGGCCTCCTTCGGCTGCAAGAGATCATCCGCGGCGAGCGCTGGGCCACGCGGCGCCGCCCAGCAGCTGCGTCGCGCTAGGAACCGAGAGGACATCGACATGGACGAGCGAGCGGGCCGTACCGAGTCCACCATGCTGGTCAACTTCGGCCCGCAGCACCCGGCCACGCACGGCGTCATCAACTTCCTCGTCGAGGCGGATGGCGAAGTGCTGAAGCGGGCGACCCCGGAGGTCGGGTATCTACACCGCTCGATCGAGAAGTCTGCCGAGGGAATCGGGTACGCCGCCTTCGTTCCCTTCACCGACCGGGTGGACTACCTGGCGGCGATGTTCGCCAACGAGGGCTACGCGATCGCGCTGGAGAAGCTCCTCGGCGTGGAAGTACCGTCTCGCGCGCAGTGGCTGCGTGTCATCTCCTGTGAGCTGAATAGGATCGCGAGTCACCTCGTGGCCGCAGGCACGATGGCAATGGACGTCGGCACCTTCACGGGCTTCCTGCACGGGGTGCGCGAGCGCGAGACCATCAACGATCTCATGGAAGAGCTCTGCGGCGCCCGCCTGACGTACAACTATCACCGGATCGGCGGCGTCGCGTTCGACCTGCCGACGGGGTGGAGGGACAAGGCCCTCCGGTTTCTCGACCACTTCGACAAGTTCCTCGTCGAGTTCGATCGGCTGGTCTCGTTCAACCAGATCTTCGTGAAGCGCCTCGCGAACGTGGCCGTCATCCCGGGCCCGACAGCGATCGACTACGGCCTCGTCGGGCCGAACCTGCGCGGCTCGGGGGTGGACTGGGACCTCCGCCGCGACATGCCGTATGGCGCCTACTCGCACTTCGAGTTCTCGGTGCCCGTGGGCAAGGGGTTCTGCGGCACCGTCGGCGACGCGTTCGACCGCTATTACGTTCGCTGCCTCGAGATGGCGGAGTCCTCCAGGATCGTACGCCAGGCGCTCGAGACCATTCCGGAGGGCGAGATCCGGGCCAGGGTGCCGAGGAACGTCAGACCTGACGCAGGCGAGACCTTCTCCCGGGTCGAGTCCGCACGCGGGGAGATGGCGTACTACGTCGTGTCCGACGGCTCGAACACCCCGTGGCGCGTACGCATCCGTACCGGGAGCTTCGCGGCGATGGGGATCATCGAAGCCGTATCACCCGGGCTCATGGTCGCAGACCTGGTCGCGCTCATCGCCAGTCTGGACGTGATCGCCCCCGAGATCGATCGCTGACCACGCCGCTTCCATCTCGGCGACCAACCGCGCGCTGCGCGACATCCACGCATCCCTCGATGCGCGGACCCGGCGCCCTGACGGCGCCCTGACCGAGAGTACCGCGCAGCGGACCGACCGCCCAAGGCGCGACCCTCTCCTGCGGACCTCGTCTCGTTAACGGTTCGCAACGACATGCCCCGGCGACGGCACGCTGCCTGCCTTGCCGCCATCCCCATGACTGCGCCTCGCCGCGTTCTGCCCGGGACCGTCTACCTCATCACGCGTCGTTGCTCGGAACGCCGCTTCTTCCTTCGGCCGTCCAAGATCGTCAACGAAATCTTCCTTTATGTCCTAGCGCTCGCGGCGCAACGACACGGCGTTCTCGTCCACGTCCTCTGCGTCCTCTCGAACCATGCGCACCTCATCATCACCGATCCCCAAGGACGCCTTCCGTCGTTCATGCAGTACCTCGACTCCCTCGTCGGCCGCGCGGTGAACGCCTCGCTCGGGCGCTTCGAGGGTTTCTGGGCCACCGACGGGAGCTACAGCGCGGTCGAGCCCCTCGGCGCCGAGGACGTCCTCGCGAAGGCGGCCTACGTCCTCGCGAACCCCGTCGCTGCCGGGCTCGTCCGACGCGGCGCGGAGTGGCCGGGCCTCTGGACTGCACCCGAACAGATCGGCACCACCAAGCTCATGGCCCGCAGACCGAAGATCTTCTTCGACCCCAAAGGCTACCTCCCGGAAACAGTCGAGCTCGAGCTGACGGCTCCGTCGGGCTTTTCCTCCGCGGCCGAGTTCCGCACGCTGCTCTCGGCCGCCGTCCAGGAACTCGAGCAGAAGCACCACCAGGAGAGCGCGACCAACGGCCGTCGGTTCCTCGGCGTCGGGCGGGTCCTAGCGCAGAATCCGTTTGCGCGACCACCTGCCGGCGGCGAGCCTCGCTTCGAGCTCAAGCCCCGGATTGCCGCGCGCGACAAGTGGAGAAGGATCGAGGGCCTCCTTCGCCTGAAGTCCTTCGTCCTCGAGTACCGGCACGCCTTGGTCGAATGGTGCTCGGGCTCACGGAACGTGGTCTTCCCCGCCGGCACCTACCACCTACGCGTCCTCCATGGTGTGCAGTGCGCCGGCGCTGCGTAGAACCTTTCCGCTCGATCTCACCCCCTCAGCCGTGTCGGTGCCGCGCGCGACTCACCGTGGCAGCGGTGTGCCCGCAGACAACGATCTTCGCGTGCGCGCGCGCCCAAAGCGCGTCAGATGCCCTCGCGTTTGGCGTGAGTCGCCCGGACTGCCAATCTTCCACGCCCGAGTTGGGCATCTAACGTCCTCTCGCGCCCTGTCCGTCGATGGATACTCTCGGTCGGGCTCGCTAGATGGATACTCTCGGTCGGGCTCGCGCTACTCCAGCGCCCGCTCCAGCTCGTCGGGGTTCAGTGGCTTGGCGAGATGGCCGTCGAAGCCCGCGTCCTGGGCGCGCTGCCGGTCCTCCGGCTGCGCGTACCCGGTGACCGCGACGAGCCGCGTCCCGCGGAGCGCCTCGTCGCGCCGGAGCGCGCGGGCCACCTCGTAACCGTCCAGGTCCGGGAGCCCGATGTCGCAGAGGATCACCTCCGGGCGCAGCTTCCTCGCCGCCTCGATCCCGGAGCGCCCGTCGCGCACCACCGTGACCCGGTGACCGCCCAGCTCCAGGATGTCCGCGAGGCTCTGCGCGGCGTCCAGGTTGTCCTCGACGACGAGGACCGACCGGCGTCGGCTCGGCGCGCGCGCGCCCGCCTCGCCATCGGACGCGGCGGCGGCCGCCGCGAGGGGAAGCCTGATCGCGATCTCGGTCCCGTGCCCCACCCCGTTGCTCCGGGCCTCGACACTCCCGCCATGCAGCTCGATCAAGCCCTTCACCAGCGCGAGCCCGAGGCCGAGCCCGCCCTTCGTCCTCGCCAGCGACTGCTCGGCCTGCGCGAACGGCTCGAAGACGCGCGCGAGCATCGCCGGCTCGATCCCGATCCCGTCGTCGCGCACCGTCAGCCAGGCGCTCCCGTCCCGCGCCGTCAGCGCCAGCTTCACGGAACCGCCCGATGGCGTGAACTTGACCGCGTTCTGCAGCACGTTGCCGATGACCTGCGCGACGCGCACCGGATCCGCCTCGATCCAGATCGGGGTGTGCCCGTCCTCCACCGCGAGCTCGACCTTGGCCTGCACGAACAGCGAGTGGAAATCGCTCGCGGTCTTCCGGGCGAGGTCGCGCAGGTCGAGGCGCGCCTCGTGGAGCACGATCTTGCCGCGCGAGATCCGGGTCACGTCGAGCAGGTCGTCGATGAGCCGCGTGAGGTGCTCGGTCTGGCGCGCGATGACCTCCCGGGCGCGGCGCGCCTGCTCGCTGCCCGCAGGCGCACGATCGAGCAGGTAGATGCTGTTCCGGATCGGCGCGAGCGGGTTGCGCAGCTCGTGCGAGAGCACGCCCAGGAACTCGCTCTTGCGCTGGTCGGAGTCGCGCAACGCGGACTCGGCCCGCTTGCGGTCGGTGATGTCTTGCCACACGTTCACGAAGCGCAGCTCGCCGCCAATCCGGACCGGGCGCGTGCGGACGAGCACGTTGCGGATCTCGCCGGACTTCGTCCGGTGCCTCACCTCGTACTCGGCGCCCCCTCGAGCGGTGATCTCCGTGATGTGGTTGCGGACGTCGACCGGCTGCTCCTCGGCGTCCACGTCGGCGAGGTGCAGTCGCGCGAACTCCTCGCGCGTGTAGCCGAGCTGCTCGTGCGTCTGGTCGTTGAACGCGAGGATCCGCCCCTCCGCGTCGTTGAGGACGACGCCGCTCGGCGCGAGCGTGAACAGCGAGCGGTACAGGTCCTCGCTCTCGCGCAGCGCCCGCTCGGCGTTCTTGAGGTCGGTGATCTCGACGCCCATCAGGCCGACGCCGCGCTTGCCGCCCGGAAGCTGCACCGGGAAGCACGACGAGCGCCAGTACGCGAGCTCGGCTGCCCGGCCCCGCCACGCGATCTGCGCCTCCTGGTTCAGCGCCGGCTCTCCCCTGTCGATGACCCGCCTCAGCACGGGACCGAGCTCTTCGATCAACGCCGGCGCGAGCTCCGCGACCCGCTTTCCGACGATGCTCTCGCGCGTGAGCCCGAAGTACGTGGGCGTCGTCGCGTCGGTCTTCACGTACCGGAACTCCTCGTCCGCGAGGACGAGGAGCCCGGGGGAGTTCGCGAAGAACGCGTCGAGGGCGGCCTCGGACCGCCGCAGCTCCTCCTCGGCTTGCTTCCGCTTCCGGACGTCGCGGAAGAAGATCGCGATCCCGCCGCTGCTCGTCGGGTACGCGGTCACGCTGCTCCAGAGGTCGAGCGGCGCGTAGTAGTTCTCGAACGCGACGGGGACGCGTTCCTCCATGCAGCGGTGGTACTCGCGCCACCACGGCGAATCCGGGCGCGCCGACTCCGGCCAGAGCTCCCAGTGCGTCCTCCCGACGGACTGCTCGCGAGGCGTCTTCGTGAGCTGCTCCTGGCGCGCGTTGACGCGGACCAGCCGGTACTCCGAATCCAGCTCGCAGAACGCGTCCCCCAGGTCCAGCAGCTCGGACGCGTGCCGGAGCGCGTCCTGCTTCCGCTGCTCGTCGGTGACGTCGTGGAAGATGACGCAGGCGTACTGCTCGCTCCCCTCCACCATGATGAGCGACGACGACGCCTCGACCGGGAACACCGTTCCGTCGTTGCGCCGCGCGGTGATGCGCCCGTGCGCTGCTCCCGTTCGCTCGCGCTCGGAGAGGAATGCCTCCAGCGCTGCGTCGCGGACGACGTAAGCCGCCCGACCTCGCCCGCAGACCTCGGACTCGGGCGCGCCGTACACGCGACACGCCGCCGGGTTCGCCCGCACCACCGTCCCGTCGGTCCTGGTGATGATGACGCACTCCGGACTGTGCTCGAACAACGCCGTGTAAAGGTCATCGAGGGCCGGCGCGTCCGGCTCGGTGCCCACGCGGTCGCGGCGTACGTCGTGCGTCACGTCGTGCGCCGTGATCAGCAGCCCCGTCCCCCCCTCCATCGCAACGGGATCGAGGGTGCCTTCCCACCTCGTCTCGCGCCCGTTCACGACCTGCACGTGCCGGGGGACGTCGACGCGGAGCCCCGCGCGTGCACGGGCATGCATCTCCAGCACCGTCTCGCGCGTATCGGGGAAGAGCTCGACCATGCTCTGCCCGACGACCTGCTCCTCGGTGAACCCCGTCGAGCGCAGCCACTTGGCGTTCGCGCGCAGCACCGTCCCGTCGGGTGCGACGAGGCAGAGGCCGACCTCTTCCTTCTCGAACAGCAGGTCGGTGAGGGTCCGCGATGGGGTGGTGGGCGCCACCGGCATGGCTCTGGATCCTGCGCGCAAAGAGGGAGAACTTACCACTCGCGTTCGTCGTTCGCGGTTCCCTCCTGCGGCCGCGGCGTGGTGACGCGGGGCGTTCGCGCTCGAGTGGCCCGGCGCGACGTCGCGGGTGCCCTCGTCAGGGGAACCGCGGCGGCGGGTCCCCGGTCGCCGCCCGGAACGAGAGCACCGCGAACGCAGCGATCGAGTCCATGAACCCGAGGCTGTCCGGGTTCGATACCGGGTAGAGCAGCTCCCCCGCGAGCGCGATGTGCGGCCACAGTCGCCAGTAGGTCACGGGCCCGATCATCACCAGTGGATCTCCGCCACGACCGGACTCGAAGGCCCACAGCGCGCGCCCGCCCAGGAGCGCCGTCCCGCCGCGGAGCGACGCGAGCCAGCCGGCGCTCACCGTGCCGAGCCAGTCCGGACGGTAAACGATCCTGTACAGCTCGTCGTACAGGTGGACGTCCCCGTGTGACGAGAGCTGCCGTACGCCGGCCACCTCGTAGATCGCGAAGCCGGGGCCAAGCGGAAGGCCTCCCTTCGCGGAGAGGTCGAGGACCCGCGACTCGAATCCATCGCCGCCGGGGATACGGGTGTGCCGGCGCTGGACCGGGAGAGGCAGGTGCTCGAACGTACGGACCCACCGAACGCCTCCTTCGAGCGCGAGGGCCTCGAGGTCGACCTTGGCGCCTACGCGCGCCGCGGCGGAGTTGAGCGTGAGGTAGCCGTGGGCGATGAGGCCGCCCCAGCGCGCGTCGGGCTTCCCGTACCCCGCGGCAAGGGCGACGTGCTGGGAGGTACCGAGATCCACGCCAGCGGAGAGGAACCGACGCGGCTCCGTTTCGTCCCCGCGGTTCCTCGGCTCGTCGGCGAGCGCGGCCGAGCACGCGGCGGCGAGCAGCGCGCCCAGGAGCGCGCGACGATCACGAAGGCGCGTCGTCGACCGGAGGTCCTTCTCACGGCCGCCCCGACACCGTCGTCGGCACATGTCGTGAGCTGGTCGAGCTCGTGCCAAGCTGGCCGGCCCCGCTGGAGCCCCAGTACGAGACGGATCCCGTGGTGGCACGGGCACAGGTGTGGCGGAAGCCCGCATCCAAGGCCTCGAACGAGAGATCGCCCGCAACCGCCGAGGGCGCCCGCCCGTCGATGCTGGACGCATCGCCGACCTGCCCCCGCTCGGCTCTCGCCCCAGCAGTATGCCTTTCCGCGGTCGCGCGCGTGGAGGCGGGTTGGAGGCGCTGAAGGGCTGAAAGAAAAAGGCCCCGGCGAACCGGGGCCTTTAACTGGAGCGGGAAAAGGGATTTGAACCCTCGACCCTCGCCTTGGCAAGGCGATGCTCTACCACTGAGCTATTCCCGCAGAATCCGTGCGAAGGACGCCGGTTATAGAGGCGCTCCGGGATGGTGTCAAGCGTCCATCTCTCGGGTGCGGCGGGGAGCGCCGGAGCCCGCCGGTGCTAACATCCGCGGCCCTCGTGACGACCCGGAACGCACCCAAGGACCCGCCCTCCTCCGCCCTCGCGCAGCTCCGCGAGGCCTCCCGCAAGAGCGCCGAGGACAAGCGGCTCCGCGCGCGCGTGGGCGGCGGGAAGAGCCGCGGCGCCGCGGGGAACGCGCTCCGGGCCCTCGGCCGCGCCCTCGTGCTCGGCCTCGCGAACCTCGTCTGGCCGCGTCCCCGCGCGGCGCAGCCGCCGCTCGCCTCCATCCGCAAGATCCTCGTCATCCGAGTGGACGAGCGCGTCGGGAACCAGCTCCTCACCACCCCGCTCCTCCGCGCCCTGAAGCTCGGGCTGCCTCGCGCCGAGCTCCACCTCCTCGCGCCGCGGCAGGGCCACCTCGTCGGCTCGCCGCACGTGGACCGGGCGATCCTCTGGCAGAAGCGGGACGCCTTCCGCGCGCCCGGGCGGTTCCTCGGCCTCGTGCGCGCGCTGCGACGCGAGCGCTACGACCTCGTGGTCGAGGCGGGCCACTGGTCGGCCTTCTCGCTCACCGCCGCGCTCCTCGCGCGCATCGTCGGCGGACGCGCAGGCTTCATCGTGGGCCACGACCGCGGCGACTCTGCCCGCTTCCTCTCCCACCCCGTCGCCCACGATGCGGCGAACGCCGTCGAGGTGCCCGCCAAGCTCGAGCTCCTCCGCCCGCTCGGGCTCCCGCCGAGCGGCCTCGAGCTCGACACCTCGCTCGGCGAGGATCTCGGCCCGGCCGACGCGCTGCTCGCGGGCGCGGGGCTCGCCGGCCGGCCGTTCGCGCTCCTCAACCCCGGCGCGCGGCTCGCCGACCGGCGCTGGCCGCCGGAGGCGTACGCAGCGGTCGCGCGCGGCCTCGCGGCGCGCGGGCTCGCGGTGCTCGTCGTGTGGGGTCCGGGCGAGGAGCCGCTCGCGCGCGCCATCGCGGAGGGCTCGGGCGCGACCCTCGCACCGCCCACCGATCTCGCGCTCCTCGCCGGGCTGATGCGCCGTGCGCGGCTCGTGGTGTCGAACAACTCGGGCCCGATGCACCTCGGCGTCGCCGTGCGGACGCCCACAGTGGGCGTCTTCTTCCGCGGCGACTCCGCGCGCTGGGGTCACCGCGTGCCGGGCTTCGCCGCCGCGGAGGTGCGCGCCGAATCCGAGACGGACGCGGTGCTCGCCGCCTGTGACCGGCTGCTCTCCGCCTCGCGCGGGTAGCCGGCCGCGCGGTCGCGTCCGTCGGAGCGCGCCGGGGTGCGGTAGACCGCCTCGATGAAGCTGGTGAAGTACTTCAGCGCCGACCAGACCGAGAAGAAGAGCGAGATGTAGAGCAGCCACGTCCCGACGCGGTTCGCGTCGAGGTCGAACGAGAAGAAGATCGCGTCGATCGGGTACGTGTAGTGCAACAGCAGGAAGGTGATGGAGGCGACCTGGAAGGCCGTCTTGTGCTTCCCCTCCTGCCCCGCCGCGATGACGATCCCCTCGCTCATCGCGATCGTGCGCAGGCCCGTCACGATGAACTCGCGGGCCATGACGACGATCACCACCCAGGCGGAGACGCGCCCGAGGTGGACGAGCATCACGAGCGCCGCCATCACGATGAGCTTGTCGGCGAGCGGGTCGAGGAACTTCCCGATCACCGTGACGAGGTTCTTCTTGCGCGCGACCCAGCCGTCGAGGAAGTCGGTCGCGCCGGTGACCGCGTAGACGACGCAGGCGATGAAGCTGTCGACGCGCGACTCGTGGAAGGTGAACCAGAGGAACACCGGGATCATCGCGATCCGCGTGAGCGTGATCGCGTTGGGCGCGTTCAGGAACTCCCGCGCGAGCGAGCGGCTCATGGCGCCCCTCGCTTGCATGGAGCCGTCGCGAGACGCGCGATGCCGTCGCCGGGCCGGGCGCCCCGAGGAGTGAGCACCGCAGGCGTGCCTGTAAGGCACGTCGAGGAGCGCAACGACGAGGCCGCCCGGCGGAGGCAGGCAGCGTGCGTCGCAGCAGGCTCCCTGCGGGCGGGTGGCGCCATCATGGCGTGCCCCCGCCCCCACGCTCCGCCACCGCCTCCGGATCCGCGAGCGCCCGCCCCTCGCCGGTCAGCTCCACCGCGAGCGGCGCGCCCTCGGCCTCGTCGGCGAGCGGCCCGAGCCGCGGCGTGAGGGCGCCGGTCCAGCCGACGAGCGCGGTGAGCGGGAGCCGCACCGGCGTGCCGGGCACGACGTCGATCGCGACGGGCTCGCCGCGAGACGCGACGAGCAGCGCGCCCTGCCCGCGGATGTGTACGAGGTTCAGCTCGCCCGCGGACGACGGCACCCTCCCGTTCTCGAACGCGAGGCCCGCGTCGAGGCCGCACACCGCGTCCTCGCGGAAGTAGGCGGCCTCGCCGCCGAGCTCCAGCGCGGTGAGGCGCCGGTCGCCGGCGCGCAGGAGGAGCACGCCGTCGCCGCTCGCGTGGTACATGCGCGCGGCACCCTGGCCGAAGGGCGTCTCGGTCACGCGCCCGCGGAAGCGCTTCACGTCCCCGGCGAGCGCGACCTGCCCGCGGATCGCGAACAGGCCCTCGAGCCGGACGCGCAGCTCGCCGCGCACCGCGACCGCGAGGACCCCGTCCTGCACCGCGAAGGGAGCGGCCCCCTCGAGCGCGAGGACGCGGGAGGCGGCCCACGCGGAGAGCGCCGGGGGCGAGGCCTGCGCGATCGGGGCAGGAGGAGCGGCGCGCTCGTCCTCTGCCGCGAGGGCCGCGGACGCCGCGTCGAACGCGTCGGATCCGGAGAGCGGAGCTTCGGCGGCGAGATCGGCGACCGGCACCGGCGTCGCGAGCGGCTCGAGCTGCTCAGCGGGTAGCGGTTCGCCGGGGGCGCCTTCGTCGGCGACGGCAACGGGCGGCGCGGCCTCCTCCTCCGCGCCGGCGGGGCCGGCGAGGAGCGCGTCGCAGCGCGCGATCATGTGCTCGGCGCCGGTCCGCTCGAACCAGGCGCGCGCGGCGGCGGGGTCGCCTCCCTCGAGCAGCGCGAGGCCGAGGTAGCCCATCGCCTTGCGGTGGTCGGGGTTGAGGTCGAGCGCGATCTGGAGCTGCCGGGCCGCGTCGGCGTGGCGCTTCGCCTTGAGGCGCGCGAGCCCGAGGTTCACGCGCGCCGCCGGCTCGACCGGGCTCTCGTCCACGAGCACCTGCCACACGTCGCCCGCGTCCTCGAATCGGCCGAGGCGGTAGTACGCCTGGCCGAGCAGGCCCAGGACCTTCACGTCCTTCGGGCGCAACGTGCGCGCCCGCTCGAGGGCGGCACGCGCGCCGTCCGCGTCGCCGGCGCCGATGAGCTCGGTCCCGCGCGAGAGGTGGAACAGGAACTCCTCGTCGAGTCCCTCGACCTCGTGGGTGCCGCCGCGCCTGGCCAAAGGGTTCACTTCCCGGCCTTGTAGGCCTCGTACAGGGCGACGACCTTGCGGACGTACTCGCGCGTCTCCGGGATGTTCGGGACGTCGCCGCCTGCGCGGCGGACCGCCTCCGGCCCGGCGTTGTACGCCGCGAGCGTCCTCATGAGATCGCCCTGGTACTGGTTCGCGAGGATGCGCAGGTAGCGCGCCCCGCCGTCGATGTTCTGGCCCGGGTCCCAGGCGTCGGACACGTACATGTCCTTCGCCGTCCCGGGCATGAGCTGCATGAGTCCCATCGCGCCCTTCTCGGACACGGCGCGGTGATCGAAGTTCGACTCGACCGACATCACCGCGAGGAGCAGCGCCTCGGGCAGCGCGTAGCGCGCCGCCGCCGAGGTGATGTGGGCGCGCCACTGCGTGTAGCGCTCGTCAGCGGACGCCGCCGGGCGCGCGCGCGCCTGCGACCCGGAGCGATAGACGCCGCCGCCGCTCCTCGCGCGGTTCACCCGGCGGTAGCGCGGGTCGTTCGGCGCGTTCGAGAAGTGCACCACGCCGTCCGAGTCGACGTACGAGTAGACGTCTCCGCCCCGCGCCAGCGCGGGCGCGCAGAGGAGCCCCACGAGGGCGAGGCCGACGAGGGAGCGAGGGCCGGACATGCGGTGGGAAAAACCTACCAAGAGCACGTCGGGACGGACAACTTTATTCCCCCACCGGCACGCACACACATGCGCTACACAATGACGCCATGAATACCCTCTCCCCGCGCGAGCACGTCGACTTCCTCGTCCTGGGCGGCGGTGTCGCCGGCCTGACGTTCGCCCTCGAGGCCGCGAATCACGGCTCGGTGCTGGTCCTCACGAAGCGGCAGCGCTCGGAGGGCTCCACGCAGTACGCCCAGGGCGGCGTCGCCTCGGTGCTCGGGCCCGACGACGACTTCGAGCTCCACATCCAGGACACGCTCGTCGCCGGCGCGGGGCTCTGCCGGCGCGAGGCGGTGGAGGTGACCGTCCGCGAGGGACCCGATCGCATCCGCTGGCTGATGTCGCTCGGCGTGGAGCTCGATCGGGAGGCCCCGGATCGGCTGCACCTCACCCGTGAGGGCGGCCACTCGCGCCGTCGTGTCGCGCACGCGAAGGACACGACCGGCCGGGAGATCGAGCGCGCGCTCCTCGCCGCCTGCGACGCGCGCGGGATCCGCATCGAGGAGGACCACGTCGCGGTCGACCTGGTGACGAGCGGCAAGGCCGGCATCGGCGGCCCGAGCCGGGTGCTCGGCGCGTACGTGCTCCACCGCGACACCGGCGTCGTCTCCACCCTCTCGGCGGGCGCGACCATCCTCGCCACCGGCGGCTCGGGCAAGGTCTACCTCTATACCTCGAACCCCGACGTCGCGACCGGCGACGGGGTCGCCATGGCGTACCGCGCCGGCGCGACGGTCGCGAACATGGAGTTCTTCCAGTTCCACCCGACCTGCCTCTTCCACCCGCAGGCGAAGAGCTTCCTCATCAGCGAGGCGCTCCGCGGTGAGGGCGGCATCCTCCGCAACGCCGCGGGCGACGCATTCATGGTGCGCTACGACCCGCGCAAGGAGCTCGCGCCGCGGGACGTCGTCGCGCGCTCCATCGACGCGGAGATGAAGAAGCGCGGCGACGACTGCGCGTTCCTCGACATGACGCACCTGCCGAAGAGCTTCCTGCTCGAGCACTTCCCGCACATCTACGCGACGTGCAAGGAGTTCGGCATCGACATGGCGGCGCAGCCGATCCCCGTCGTCCCGGCCGCGCACTACCAGTGCGGCGGCGTCGTAACGGATCTCGTCGGCCGCACCTCCATCCCGCGCCTCTATGCCATCGGCGAGGTCTCCTGCACCGGCCTGCACGGCGCGAACCGGCTCGCCTCCAACTCGCTCCTCGAGGGCCTCGTGTTCGGCCGGCGCGCCGCGCTGCGCGCCGCGGACGAGCTCTCCGAGGGGAGCGGGCCGCCGCCGCACATCCCGGACTGGAACCCGGGCTCGGCGCTCGCGCCCGAGGAGGGCGTCGTCGTCGCGCACAACTGGGACGAGCTCCGGCGCGTGATGTGGAACTACGTCGGCATCGTGCGCACGCAGAAGCGGCTCGAGCGCGCGCGCACCCGCATCGCCATGCTGCGGAGCGAGATCCGCGACTATTACTGGCAGTACAACCTCACGCCGGACCTCGTCGAGCTCCGGAACCTCGCCGACGTCGGGATGCTCATCGTCGAGTGCGCCCGCCAGCGCAAGGAGTCGCGCGGGCTGCACTACATCCTCGACTACCCCAAGAGCGACGATCGCTGGCTGCGCGACACGCTCATCACGCGCGGCGATCTCGAGTAGCGGGGCCGCTCGCGCGGCGGCCGCGCCGCGAAGGTCAGCGCCCCTCGGGCGGCGACGGCTGGATGAGCGGCGTGGGGAGCGGCGGCGAGGTGTAGTCGAGCTCGAGCACGCCGAGCGCGCTCGCGATCTCGAGCACGTAGCCCTCGTCCGCGAGCGGTCCCTCCTTCGGGACGGGGAACTGCACCCGGTAGACGGTGTCGAACGGGCCCACCCAGGGGAAGAGGCCGTGCAGCTCGTCGTCGGCGTCGGCGATGTGCGCGCCGACGCTGACGAGCTCCCCCGCCTCGCTCTTCACCGCCACGTGCCAGATGCTCCTCGGCGCGTCGAGGTCGTTCGCCCTCGACGAGGGCGTGTAGAAGACGAGCAGGAACTCCTCGCCGGCCGCCGCCTCGGCGCGCTCCCTCGCGAGCCGCTGCTCGAGCTCCTCCGCCGTCCACCCCTTCCACTCGGCGAGGCGGCGCGCGCGCGCCTCGCGCACCGGGAGCGACAGGTGGGTCGCGGTCGCGGTCGCGCGGTGATCGAGGCCGTCGTAGAGCAGGTCGCGGCGGGTGGCCTGGTCGCGCTTCTCCGCCCACTCGCCCTGGTCGGTGCGGGGATACGGCGTGCGCGAGCGGATCGTGCAGCCGGCCGCCAGGAGCGCGAGCCCCAGCAGGGCGCGGACCACCGCGGCGCGGGTCATCCGAGGAAGTCCTGGCGCGTGAAGAGCGCCTGGAGCGGCACGCCCTGCGCCTCGATCGCCTCGCGGCCGCCCTCCATCCGATCCACGAGCGCGAGGCACGCGACCGGCTCGAGCTTCTCCGCCCGGCAGCGCTCGATGGCCTTGAGCGCGCTGCCGCCCGTGGTCACCACGTCCTCGATGACGACGACGCGGCTGCCGTCCGGGATGGTCTTGCGCCCCTCGATCCACTGCCCGGTGCCGTGGCCCTTCGGCTCCTTGCGGACGATGAACGAGTCGACCGTGCCGGGGGGATGAACGCCTCCCAGACCGCCCGCTCGCTCGTGCTCCAGGAAGCTCGTGAGCGCGATCGCGCTGGCGATGGGATCGGCGCCGAGGGTGAGGCCGCCGACGCCGCGCACGAGCGGCTGGATGCGGCGGACGCGGTCGAACAGGAGCCGGCCGACGAGGACGTGCCCCTCGGCGGTGAGCGTCGTCCGCTTGCAGTCCACGTAGAAGTCGCTCTCCTTGCCGGAGGCGAGGATCACCTTCCGGCGCTCGAAGGAGAGCTCGCGCAGGAGCTCGAGGAGCCGGGCGCGATCGGTGTCGAGGCTCATTCTTCCTCTCCCTCGAGGTGCGGCAGGAGCGCCGCCACCCAGCGGGCCTGCGCCAGGATCTGGCGGCGGCCCTCGGGCGGCAAGTCTGCCCAGGCCCCCACGGCGAGCGCGAGATCCTGGTTGAGCTCCCAGAAGCGCCGCGCCACGTCCTGAGCGAGCTCGTCCGGGGTGACCTCCACGGGGACCTCCTCGGGGACCAGGCGCTCGGCCTCGTCGGCCTCCTGCTCGCGCTCGAGCGCGGCGTCCTCGTCGGGCGCGGGCGCCGGGGCCTCGGCTGCGGCGGGCGCGCCCGCCTCGAGGAAGGCGAAGAAGCGCTCGCGCAGCTCGGGCTCGAGCGGCGCGCGCACGCGCGCCTCGTCCACGAGTTCGTCCGCCCACGGCGCGACTCCCGTCCCGGCGAGCCGCTCCCGGAGCGCGCCCAGGGCCGCGCCGTCGAGCGGCTCGGTGAGCAGGGCCTGCCCGAGCGCGACGCCCCAGGCGTCCTCCTCGGAGAGCTGCTCGTGCACGCGCGCGAGCACCCGCTCGCGCATGAGCATCCGGAGCGCGGCCAGCCGGCGGAAGCCGGCGACGACCTGGTAACGGCCCGGCGCCGCCGGGTCCGGCCGGAGCTCGACGGGCGAGAGCTGACCGAGGCGGCCGATCGAGGCCGCGAGGTGCGACACGTCGCCCTCCGGGCGCACCCGGAAGGTCGCGTCGTCGGTGACGGCGGCGAGGGGTACGAACGCGACGGCGCCCGTCGCATGGGCGGGCGCCGTCGTGCGCGGCTCGAGCTCCACGGCGAGCCTCGAGACCGGCTACTTCCGCTTCACGATCACCTTGCGCTTCACCGCGCCCATCGCGACGGGCGCAGGGGGCGCGGGCGGCTTCGGCGCGGCGACGGCCACGGTCTTCTCCTCCATCTTGCGCTCGATCGGGACCGGGCGCGGCGCGGGGCGGAGGGCCGGGCGCGACGGCAGCGGGGCCGGGCGCGAGACGACGGTGCGCGTCTCGCGCTCCGCCTCCACGTCCACCTCGCCCATGTCGATGCGGCCGCGGAAGCTCGCGCCGTCGACGATGATCACGCGCGGCGCGCTGATGTCGCCGACCATCCGGCCTTCCCGGGTGATCTCGACCGACTCGGTGGCGGTGACGTTGCCGACGATGGCGCCGGAGATGATGCAGTTCTTGACCTGGACCTCGGCCTTCACGACGCCGGTCGGCTCGACCACGAGGGTCTTCGTGAGGGTCAGCGTGCCCTCGACCCGGCCGCGGACCGTGAGGTCCTCGTCGCCGTTGAGGGAGCCGCTGATGAGGATGGACTCGCCGATGATGGTGCTGCCGTCGATGGTCGCCACGGTCACTTCCCCTTCGTTTCCTTGACGTCCATGTCCACGTTGCCCTTGAAGAGGGCGCCGTCGGCGATGAGGATGCGCGGAGCGCGGATGTCGCCCACGACCTTGCAGTCGGCCTTCAGCTCGACCTTGTCGCTCGCGGCGATGTTGCCCGTCACCTGGCCCGACACCTCGACGTTCGCCGTCTCGATGTCCGCCTCGATGACGCCCGAGCCCTCGACGTAGAGGCTCTCGCGCAGGCTGATGCGGCCCTTGACCGTGCCCTGGATGACGAGGTCCTCGTCACCCGAGATCTCGCCGTCGATCACGATCGAGCTTCCGATCACCGTGTGTGCGCCGCTGCGCGGCGACGGGACCTTCTCGATGCCAGCCATTTTCAGACGTCCTCCGGGAGCTTCACGTCCGTCGCGGACCCGCGTGGAGTGAAAGACCGGGGCAGGATAGAGGGCCTCTCCAGGGGGCGTCAACCCGCCTGAACGCCTCTTCACTTGGCGTGGGAGGAGAGCCACGCGATCGCCTCGGCGATGGGCCGATCGCGCTCCACCTCGTTGAAGATCTCGTGTCGGAACCCGTCGTACACCACGAGCCGCTTGTCCCTCGATCGCGCCGCGTCCACGAACGCGCGCGCGGCGGCCACGTCGGCGATGCGGTCGGCGCCCGCGGCGAGGACGAGCAGCGGCGCCTCGAAGCGCGCGGCGCCCCGCAGCACCGCGGCCTGCGCCCGGGTGGACTCGGCGAACCAGCGCGGCGTCGTGGCGCGGCCGTAGAGGGGGTCGTGGTCGGTCCAGCGCTGCAGCTCGAGGTCCGAGGTGAGGTCGGCCACGTCGAGCCCGGCCGACATCCGCAGCCAGGGGACGACCCGCCCGGCGAGCTTCGCGGCCAGGAGCTTCACCGCCGGCGGGTGGAACGCGAGGCGGAAGTACGGCGACGACAGCACGAACCCGTCCACCTCGCCGCCGCGGGCGAGCCCCCACGAGGCCGCCACGAGCGCCCCCTGGCTGTGCGCGAGGACGAACAGCTTGCCGGCGACGCCGTCGGCCCGGAGCTTCGCCACGAACGCGCCGAGGTCGGCGAGGTAGTCGGAGAACGCGTCCACGTGCCAGCGCTGGCCGTCGGACTGGCCGTGGCCGCGCAGGTCCACGAGCGCCACCTGGAACCCCGCGCGCACGAGCGCGGAGGTGACGGCCGGGTAGCGGCCGGAGTGATCGCCCGCGCCGTGGAGCACGATCACCGTGGCGCGGGGCGAGGGCGGCGTGTAGCGCTGCCAGTAGAGGCGAAGGTGGTCCGCCGAGTTGAGGAAGCCCTCCTCGTGGCGCGCCTCCGCCTCGGAGGGAAAGGAGGGGACCGGCATCCGCGGACGCTAACGGCGCGCCGCCGCGGGGTCAAGGCGTGGAGGGGGAGCGCGCCGTGGCCGCGAGCTCGCGCAGCTTCCGCTCGATCCCGGCCTTGCGCCCGGCGTCCGCCGCGCCCTCGTCGTCGTCGCCCGGGTCCGCCCCGAGCGCGCGGCGGTAGGCGCGAGCGGCGTCCCCCGTCCGCGAGAGCGCGCCGTAGGCGTCCCCGAGGTGCTCGAGGATGACCGCGTCCGGCCCGGCGAGCGCGTCGGCCTGCTCGAGGAGCTCCGCCGCGCGGGCGAACTCGCCGCGGCGGAACAGCACCCAGCCGAGCGAGTCGAGCACGTGGCCGGATCGCGGCCTTAGCTCGAGGGCGCGGCGCAGGAGCCGCTCCGCCTCGTCGAGCCGGTCGCCGCGCTCCGCGAAGGCGTAGCCGAGGAAGTTCAGCGCGTCGGGGTAGTCGGGGTGGAGCGCCAGGAGCGCCTGCATCTGCGCCACCGCCGTGTCGGGCTGGCCCGCCTGGTGGTACGTCGCGCCGAGCGCGTAGAGCAGCGCCTCGTCCCGCGGCGACGCCGCGAGGGCCGCCCGCAGCGCGGCGATCGCCTCCTGCGGCCTGCCCGCCCGCACGAGCGCCTGCGCGAGCGCGGTGGTGAGGTCGGCCACGTCCGCCCTCGCCGCCTCCCCGCGCCGCGCCTTGTCGGCCACGGCGGCGCGCAGGACCGCGATCCCCTCTCCGCGGCGTCCGGCGCGGGCGAGCACCGCCGCGCGCGCGAGGAGCAGCCGGACCTCTCCCGGGAAGGCGTCGAGCGGCGCCGCGAGCGCGCGGTCCGCCTCGGCGTGGCGCCCG